>JADGAB010000138.1 GCA_015232245.1 Magnetococcales bacterium
CTCGCCGACCATCCACAACATCGCAAAGGTCCTGAGGCTGTGGACCTCGACTGATCGTTGATATTACAAGGGAAAGTCGAGGTCCACAGGTACAGGTCCGCACCGTCCGAGGTCCACAGCTTTTGGAGAATAGGGACAAAGAGAGAAGGAGAAGGGCGGTTTGAAATGCCTGAAGGTCCGCTTCCATATCGGGATTTTCTGGTGTGGCAAGTCTGGCAACTATTGGAAATATTGGACTTTTTAGAAACGTAAAAGCCGCCTCAGTGGGCGGCTTTTGTACGCAAGAAATAATTTTACGACTTAAATGGTGGAGCAAGCGATACGCCGTCAAACTCATTCTCCGTAACGGACTGTAACGGCCAATTTCCGACTTGAAGAATCTGTTCGATGTTGCCCTTGCTTACCAAGCCATACAGGGTATGATCAACTTGATTGATATGCAACGCCTTTTCCGTATCCAATCAAACTTTTTCTAGCTCAGAACGAAACACCTGTGGACCCGCCATTTCGACTCCCTCTTGAATAGCAATGGGCTTCACGTCGAACTTTTCGAACGTAAATGGAGAATTGGAGAATTTTTGGCCATGGAAAGAGGCGTTTTTCGGTCATTGCCGGGCACAGATCACGACGCGAAGACTTCATCCGCAGTGTTGGCGAAGACGAAGTTGTCGCTCCATGTCTCGATCAATTCAATGTTCGCCGAGGTCACCTTCTCGGTCACCCATTCAGGTGTTTGACCTCGTACCAACTCTACTATCACGAAACGCGCATCCATCTTGATCTGGGCCAAAGATCACCCTGATCCGTGGATGGTTCAGAAAATAGGGACGGGTGCACCTTGACCTCCTCGTTTCCTCCCGGTCGGTCCCTTGCTGCGCGGCCCGACCCCAGGCCCATCTCCAGATGGCGGCTTCGATGAGTTGCGCGAGTTCAACTTCAACCGCTCCTCCAACTGCGCCACGCGCTGCAACAACGCCGCGATCTGCTCCTGCTGCTGGGCAACCAGATCCCGAAGACCTTGATTCTCCTCTCGCAGACGATGGTTCTCTTCAACCAGCGCCTTGATGTCCAATGCCATAATATCGTTCATGGCAGACAATCTGACTCTCGATAACTACTATGTCAAGGCCGGACACTACCCTTACTCCGCTGAACGGTTACGTGTCGGCTATCCAACGCATGAATTAGTAACTTGGTAAATGGAGCCAAAATCTGGCCAGATGGGGTTTTTGGTAAAGACAGCCCAAAATGGGTCGGATGAAATTTTTGGTACGAATATGATGCAGTCACACAAATTTCATCCACGGATCGGATGGGAGGCAACACTTCATCCTTGCAAAAGGGAAGGATGTGGATGATAATAAACAAGTCCATTATCTGTGATAGATAAACATAATATAAACAAATGGATACATAAACGATGGACGAAAATGACGAATTAAGGAAAGATTTAGCCCAACTAGCACGCTTAGCTCTAGCCGAGCAGTTTGAGGATGTGCGCCTTTTCGTAGCACGCCTTGTACGGAAATATCGTGACACCATGCCCGATCTGGCGAAGGAGATGGATCGCCATCTGCGTACAAAATCCCCCCGCGCTGGTGGTGTATTGCGTAAGAGTTCCCAACCATTGGGCATGGACCTGCCATTACCCGTCGATGACGAGTCACAGCTTAATCTCCTTAAGAGTTATGTCGATCTTCCTCAATCCATAGATCCCCCACTGCTGACCCGCGCCATCCAGGATCAATTAGATCAATTGGTTCAGGAACGCCAACAGGCTGATTATCTTTCCGAACTCGGTTTATCGCCAACCCGTTCGGCCATCTTCGTTGGCCCACCCGGAGTTGGCAAAACGCTGACCACTCGATGGCTAGCGGCACGATTGGAAACGCCACTTTATGTGTTGGATCTGACGGCGGTCATGAGTAGCCTGCTCGGACGTAGCGGTGGTAATTTACGTGCTGCTCTCGATTTTGCCAAACGTCGCCCATGCGCACTGCTGCTGGATGAGATTGACGCCATCGCCAAACGTCGGAGCGACGAAACGGACGTCGGCGAACTCAAGCGTCTAGTGACGGTCATACTTCAGGAAGTGGATGAATGGCCGACCACCGGACTGCTGCTGGCAGCAACCAATCATCCCGATCTGATTGATCCTGCCTTGTGGCGCCGATTTGATCTGACGATCCATTTCCCATCGCCGGACGGACCGACTATACAACAAGCTATTCAGCGCTTTTTGGGACCGGATTGCGCCCGATTTGAACCCTGGATCGATATCCTTGTGTTTGCCTTTAAGGGGGCGTCTTTCAGCGACGTTGAGCGCGAGATCCACCGTTTTCGACGTTCGCTGGCCCTAAAGCTTTCAACCGAACGCCAGTTAGTGGAGATATTTCTCCAATCCCGCCCATTGATCCTGCCACGCCAAGAGAGAATCGACCTGGCGGGTATGCTGGCGCAACGGGGCCAGATGTCGCAAAGGGCCATCGCCGAACTTATCGGCGTCAGTCGCGACACTATCCGCAAATATGGTTCTGCGTCTACACCCCAAAAACCAACATCAAGGAGCGCTAATCAATGATTACAGTTAATTTCTTGATCGGGCGTGGCGAGTTGCTAACCAGTGACATTCCACCTGTTTTAAGAGGGGGCGACAAGGCAGAGGTTTACTCCCTGGAGGAAGCTCAAAAGCGCTTAACGCCTCAATTGATCGCGACGGCAAATGAGATTGACCAGTTACCAAGTGCCGCTTGCCCAGGAGATTATGGCGTGGTCTGCATGACCATGAATCCCGCATACATTGCGCGATCCTATTTCCCTACGGCATTATTGCGCTTCTGTGGCTTGGAATCGGTCGGCAGCCGAACCGTAAAGGTAACCCCGCAACGCTGGAGCAAAAAAGATCAGCCCAAAGAAAGCTCCACTACCGAACTTTTTATCGTCGGTCAACGGAGTTTTTTCCGTAAAATGAACGTATGGGCGTCCAGTCTAAAGGAAGGCTCTGCCCCGGCATTGGACCTTGCCCGAATCGAGCGATTTCATGCATTTTCCTCAACAGAGCGCATTGTTACCTTGGGAGACTCTGAGGATGGCTATTTCGAAGTTGGAATTCATCTGATACAATCAGAGGAACGTAAGTTTTCCCAAGGATTCTTTATAAAATATGCTGAAAGTCTTGGTGTTCGCGCACACCCAAGGCTATCTTTTGTCTCTGGGAATTTATGGTTTATTGCTATCGAGGGTAAGCGCAAGGCTGTCACCATGTTGGCCCAATTTGCGCTTGTACGGGTCATTCGTCCCATGCCGAGATTGCGTAGCATGCGACCCCTACCTCGTTCTGGGGAAGTGAAAATTCCTTGTGCTTTACCTACATTAAAGCCTCTCTCCTCCGAGCCTAAGGTCGCCATTATCGATGGCGGTTTACCCAAGCGGCATCCCCTTGCCGCTTGGTTGGGTTCCTATCGATTGTTGGATGTCAAGGCTAGTGATGATCCGCAAGCTCCAGAGCATGGTTTGGGCGTGACGTCCGCCTTTCTGTTCGGACCCATAACTCCAGGGAATGCCGCTTCTCAGCCTTTTTCATTTGTTGATCATCTGCGAGTTCTAGATAGAAAAACGAAAGGAGAGGATCCTTTTGAACTTTATCGCACACTCGGCATGATCGAAGAGGTTCTCTTGTCACGTCAGTACCAGTTCATCAACCTCAGCCTTGGACCGGATCTGCCAATTGAGGATGCCGAGGTCCATGCGTGGACTGCTGTTATCGATGAGCTTCTCAGTGACGGTGAGGTCTTGATGACTATTGCTGCAGGCAATAATGGTGATAGAGACCGTGAGTCAGGTAATGCCCGGATTCAGGTGCCCTCCGACTGCGTCAATGCTCTCTGCGTCGGTGCTTGTGACCAACTAGGAGGAGTCTGGAACCGGTCATCCTACAGCGCGGTTGGACCTGGGCGCAGTCCAGGAATTATCAAGCCAGATTTGATGGCATTTGGCGGTGGGTCGTCTAATTATTTCCATGTCATCTCCCCCGGGGAACGACCGACGCTGGCTCCGCAACTTGGAACCAGTTTTGCCGCACCATTTTTGTTGCGCTCCGCTGTGGGAATCCGCGCCGTTCTGGGTAACCAATTGTCCTCACTGGCTATCAAGGGATTGCTGATCCACGCCGCCGACCCGTCGAACCACGATCCCCACGAAGTGGGTTGGGGTAAAGTTCCAGAAGATGTTATGGCGATCATTCATAGTCCAGTCGGTGTGGCGCGCGTCGTCTACCAAGGTGAGTTGAAACCGGGCAAATTTTTGCGCGCTGCTATTCCCATGCCAATTGGAGGGTTGTCAGGCAATGTCCGGCTCAAAGCAACTTTCTGCTATGCATCTTCTGTAGACCCGCAGGACTCCGCTGCTTACACGCGATCCGGCCTGGAGATCACTTTTCGACCCCATGCCGACAAGATCGGGACAAATAATCTCGGAAAGAAAAAATCAAATGCTGACAGCAGGAGCTTTTTTAAGCTGAAGAGATATGCCACCGAACTGGAACGCCGATCCGACCATGGCAAATGGGAAACGACGTTGCATGATTCTAACAGCTTTAGGGGATCCTCGCTTCATAAGCCCCATTTTGATATTCACTATCAAGCTCGTGAAGGAGGTGCATCCTCCCGTGGAACCGAGAAGATCCCTTATGCGCTAATTCTCAGCGTTGAAGCTCCTCGTCACAGCAATCTATACAACGATATTCTAAAGGCATATCCAATTCTGGCGGCGATCCAGCCGCAGGTGACTCTGCCTATCAATATTAGTATAGGCGGCTCTTGATTTTATAAAAAGATATTCTTATGTGGTGTGAAGATTAATTATGATTTGCTAGTTCAGTATGCCACATCTATAGTTAAAGTATGCTGACTCATGCATGAAAAGTCGAGAATGGGGTGAGTCTTCTGACGGTCAATAACCGGCTGAATGTGGTCATCTCACGCGCCCAGACCCTGGCGGTTATCGTGGCCAACCTGGGCTTCTGAAGATTCCCTGTTAGTAGGATGGACTGACGAGGCTGGTCAACACACATTATGTTGGGTGTATGAGTTCGTCATGATCGCCATTGGAGATATTGAATGCGGCTGATCAAAAATATCGGGGGTGACCGGGTCGTGGACAAACTGCGCAAAGTGCTCGTGTCAGCATCAGTGCTGGATATCGCCTCACCAACCTTTTCGTTGTTTGCGTTTTCGGAAATCAGAGACCTCCTGGAACGTCTTGGGCGATGCAGGATTGCCTTTCCCAAGGCGACCGGCATGGAGCTGGGCCTTCTGGGGTCCAATTCAGATCGGTCTTTTCGCAATCGTCTTCAGACCCATTTTCTCGCCCACCAATGCATGGCTTGGGTCAGACAAAAAGTGGAACTTCGTACCGCCACGGGCCAATTGCCCCAATCAGCTCTGGTGGCCAGCCACCCGGAATCTGCTCGGCAAAGGGTCATCACAGGAGCATGCCCTTTCACCACCGATGGCCTCGGTCTGACACCGGGAAACCGGTTCGGTCTGATCCAATGCGCCGATGACCCTCAAGAAATCGAGATGTTGAGCACATGGTTCAAAACTCTGTGGAGCAGCCTGCCGGTAGACCCTGACGCCAAGGAGAAATTCCTGGCCGATCTCCGGGAGCTATGTGACCGGCAGGCTCCATCCCTGATTTATTATTGGATTCTCTACCAGTTGTTCAACACCCTGGGCGACCAGTTGGACGAGGAGCGCATCGTTAAATCGGCAACCGGCATCCGCGACACGGTGGTTTGGAAGAAACTCTTCAAGTTCCAGCGGGATGGCGTCATCGGAGCCATCGACAAGTTGGAAAGGTTGGGTGGGTGCATCATTGCCGACAGTGTTGGGCTGGGCAAGACCTTCGAGGCCTTGGCCATCATCAAATATTACGAACTTCGCAATGATCGGGTTCTCGTGCTTTGCCCGAAGCGGCTGCGGGACAACTGGACCCTGCACAAGGCCAACGACCGGCGCAATCTCCTGGCGTCGGATCGCTTCCATTACGACGTTTTGAACCATACGGACCTTTCACGCGATGGTGGTGTCTCCGGGGATATCGATCTCTCCTACGTCAACTGGGGCAACTACGACCTGGTGGTGATCGACGAGTCCCACAATTTCCGCAACAAGGCCTCCCACAAGGACCGCGAAACGCGCTATGGCCGCCTCATGCGGCGGATCATCAAGGCGGGAGTGAAAACCCGCGTGTTGATGCTTTCCGCCACTCCAGTGAACAACCGTCTGGCAGACCTCAAGAATCAGATTGCCTTCATCACCGAAGGCAATGACTCTGCACTGGTTGAATACGGCATCCCCAGCATCGAGACGACGGTCCGTTTGGCTCAAACCCAGTTCAACCGCTGGTTGGCATTGGCAGAGTTGGATCGCAAACCAACCCGGCTCATGGAAATGCTTGGATTCGACTATTTCAAACTTTTGGATCTATTGACCATTGCCCGTTCGCGCAAGCATGTCGAGAAATACTATGGCACGGCGGAAACCGGGAAGTTCCCTGAGAGACTCAAACCAAGCAATATCAAACCTGACGTGGATTTATCTGGGGACTTTCCGCCGATTCGGATGATCAACGATGAAATCCGTCGGCTCAATCTGGCGGCCTATGCCCCGCTCCGTTACCTCCTGCCGAACAAACTGGCAGTCTACGATGAGAAATACAATACCAAGGTGCGCGGTGGGGAGGGCATTTTTCGGCAGGTGGACCGGGAAGAGAACATGGTTCACCTGCTGCGCATCAACCTGCTCAAACGTATGGAGAGTTCAGTCAATTCATTCGCGTTGACATTGCGACGCCAGTTGGAGGACGTGAATGGCCTGCTGGAGAAGTTGGACTCACATGTTGATGCCATCGAGGAGTTGTCCATCGAGGATTTGGATGTGGATGATCCCACCTTCGAGACCTTGCTGATCGGACGCAAGGTCAAGGTACTCCTCCAGGACGTGGACCGCATCCGTTGGCGGCAGGATCTGATCGAGGACAGGAACCGTCTGGATACGCTCCATGCCGCTGCGGTTCAGGTCGGCCTGGAGCGTGATGCCAAATTGGCCATGCTGCGTGGGATGATCGCGGACAAGATACATGCGCCCATCAACCCCGGCAATCGCAAAATCCTCGTATTCACGGCCTTTGCCGATACGGCGGAATATCTTTATCAGGCACTGTCCGGTTGGGTGGTCCAGGAACTGGGCTGTCATTCCGCGCTGATCACCGGAACAGGACGCACCAGAACTACCCTGCCAGGGTTGCGCGCCGACATGGGGAGCATCCTCGCCGCCTTCTCTCCCCGTTCCAAGGAGCGGCCCTCGGAGTTGGCAAGCGAGGGGGAGGTGGATCTTCTCATCGCCACCGACTGTATTTCCGAAGGCCAGAACCTTCAGGATTGTGACTGGCTGGTCAACTACGACATCCACTGGAACCCGGTGCGCATCATCCAGCGTTTCGGGCGCATCGACCGCATTGGTTCACCCAATACCAGCATCCAGTTGGTCAATTTTTGGCCGAATATGGAACTGGAAGAGTACATCAACCTGGAGCAACGGGTCAGCGGGCGCATGGTGCTGTTGGATATTTCCGCCACGGGCGAAGAAAACCTGATCGAGCATCAGTCCGGCAACCAGATGAACGACCTGGAGTACCGGCGCAAGCAGCTTCTGCGGTTGCAGGATGCGGTCATCGACATGGAGGATCTCTCCGGTGGCGTGTCCATCACCGACCTCACCCTCAACGATTTTCGCGTGGATCTGGCCGGATTCATGCGGGAACATCCTGGACATCTGGAAAAACGCCATCCCGGCCTGTTCGCGGTGACAGTCGCCCGCGAGGAAGGGGATGTTCCTCCCGGTGTCATCTTCTGTTTGCGGGCGACAGACGATGACTCCCAGGGAACCACCGGACCGGATTATCCCCTGGCTCCCCATTATCTCGTGCATGTCGGCCTGGATGGAGAGGTCCATCTGCCTTTCACCCAAGCCAAGCAGGTCATGGATCGTCTCAAAAAAGCCTGTCTGGGGCGCGACCTGCCCGATGCGGGGGCCTGTGATCGATTCGACAAGGCCACCCGTGAAGGGCGGGAGATGGATGGATACCGCAAACTGTTGGCCAAGGCTGTGGGATCGGTGGTGGGCAAGCAGGAGGAGCAATCAGTGGCCAGCCTTTTCTCACCGGGTGGAACCCATGCCTTGAAGGGGGAGTTTGCCGGGATCGATGATTTCGAGGTGGTGGCGTGGCTGGTGCTGTTGCCGGAACAAGAGCGGGAAACGAAACTATGAGTGTCGCCGCCATCCTTCAGGCACTCTCCTTGCCGCCGGAAGTCCGGGTGGACCGGCGGGTGGCAAAAAAGCTGCTCATGGAACAGGGCGCGCCCACTGCCGCCGACAAGCGAATCATTCAAGAGGGTGTGGACGAGATGCACTGGGTGGCCGCCCTCAAGCCCATGAATATCGGCGT
>JADGAB010000139.1 GCA_015232245.1 Magnetococcales bacterium
GGAGTTCATCCCCCGGGTGCGACGTTTTCTGGGATGAGCATGGAATCGGGCGACGGCTCCCGGGGGGTGGTGGCCAAAAAGCGACTCGGGCAACATTTTCTGGCCGATGTCCAGGTGGCCCGGGCCATTGTGGCCGCCTCCGGCGTGGGACCGGACGACCGGGTGGTGGAGATCGGGCCAGGCCCCGGGGCCTTGACCGTCTGGCTGTTGCGGGCCGCGGGCGCGGTTTGGGCCATCGAACTGGACGAGGAACTTCTGCCCACGCTGCGTCGCAATACCGCCGGACTGGGGGAGTTGCGGATCCAGGAGGCCGACGCCCTGCGGGTGGATTATCAGGCTCTGGCCGCCCAACTGGGCGGGCCGATCGCCATCGTGGCCAATCTGCCCTACAACATCAGCACACCGCTTTTGATGCATTTTCTCGATCAACGCACCGCCATCCGTCAGATGACCCTGATGCTTCAGACCGAAGTCGCCGAGCGGATCACCGCCTCTCCCGGCACCAAAGCCTACGGCGCCCTTTCCGTGCCCTGCGGACTGTGGCTGGAGATGGAAACCGTTCTCCATGTTCCCCCCGACGCCTTTCGTCCGCCCCCCAAGGTGAACTCGACAGTGGTGCGTCTCACGCCCCGCTCCCATCCCCGGACCGAGATCGCCGACCCGGAATTTTTCTCCAGGGTGGTGCGGGCCGCCTTCGGGCAGAGGCGCAAGGTGTTGGCCAACGCCTTGCGGGTATTGACCGACCAGCCCCGCCCCTGGCTGGAACAGGCCGGAATCGACCCGGGACGCCGAGGGGAGACCCTCTCAATCGAGGAGTTCGCGCGACTGGCCAACCTCAAGCCGCACCATCGCCCCACCCCGCCCGGCTCCCCTTGATGAAATTTTAACAATGTCCTTGAGACATTATTTCCCGTTTTTATTTTTTCCATTCTAGAATTCCTCCCCACACTGATTCAATATCACTACCATGGGAGGAAGCATTTTATGGACCAACCGGCAGGAACCCATGCCCGGGATGGATTGAAGACCTTGATGATTGGCGCCATCGGTGTCGTATTTGGCGACATTGGCACCAGTCCATTGTATGCTGTCAAGGAGGCCCTGGGTGGCGAACATGCGGCCATACCCACCCCGGACAATGTTCTTGGGATCATTTCTCTGATCCTCTGGACCCTGTTGATCGTATTGACCGTCAAATATCAATTTTTCATCATGCGGGCAGACCATCAAGGGGAAGGCGGCAATCTGGTTTTAGTGGCCCTGGCCAAACAGTTCACCAGGAACAATCCCAGGATGCAGCGAGCGATCATGATCATTGGCATGATCGGGGTTTCGCTTTTCTTTGGCGATGGGGTGATCACCCCGGCCATTTCCGTATTGTCCGCCGTGGAAGGACTGGAAGTGGCAACCCCGGCGTTTCAACCATACATCATTCCAATAACACTTATCGTAATAATCGGCCTGTTCGCCGTCCAGAACAAAGGGACCGGCAGGATCGGCAAGTGGTTCGGTCCCATCTGCATGGTATGGTTTGTGGCCATTGCCGCCATTGGTCTCAAAGAGATCCTGCGGCACCCGGCCATCCTGGCAGCCATGAACCCGTATCATGGCATCCGCTTTCTGTTGGCCGACAGCAACAGCAACACTTTCATCGTGCTGGGGTCGGTCTTTCTGGCGGTGACCGGAGCCGAGGCCCTTTACGCGGACATGGGACACTTCGGCAAATCCGCCATCAACCGGGCCTGGGGATTCATCGTCTTTCCCGCCCTGATTTTGAACTATCTGGGACAGGGCGCGCTGATTCTGGGGGATCCGGCCACGGTCAAGAATCCCTTTTATCTGAGTGTCCCGGAATGGGCGCTTATACCCATGGTGGGGCTGGCCACCGCCGCCACCATCATCGCTTCCCAGGCGGTGATCTCCGGGGCTTTTTCCGCCACGCGACAGGCCATGCAGTTGGGATATCTGCCCAGATTGCGGGTGGTGCATACCTCCAGTTCCGAATTCGGACAAATCTATGTTCCCCTGACCAACATGGCGCTGCTCGTCGCAGTGGTGGCCCTGGTGCTGGGATTCAAGAGTTCCTCCAATCTGGCCGCCGCCTACGGCATTGCGGTGACCGGCACCATGATCGCCGTGACCACCCTGGCGTTCGGCATCGTGCTGCGCCATCTGTTCTCCTGGAGCCTGTGGCTCGCCACCCCGCTTTTGCTGATCTTTTTGACCATCGATCTGGGATTTTTCGGAGCCAATGCCCTCAAGTTTATGGATGGTGGCTGGGTTCCGATGGCCATGGGGGCGGTAATCTTTTTCCTGATGTGCACCTGGCGCAAAGGCCAGGATCTGGTACGGCGCGCCATGAGCCGTGCGGAGATTCCCCTGGAGCCATTCCTGCGTCAACTCGGAGATGCCTCGATCCATCTGGTGCCCGGAACCGCCGTCTTCATGACCCAGAATTTCGATCTGGCCCCTCCGGCTTTGGTGGAGCTATTGAAGCATACCATGACCCTGCATGAACGGATCATCCTGCTGTCCATCCATACCAAAACAGTGCCCTATGTCCCGGAAACGGAACGCATCCAGATGGATACCCTTCTGGATCGGTATTACCGCATCCGCATACATCACGGCTACATGGAAACCGCCGATGTCCCGAAGATTCTCGCCACCTGTCGATTGCACGACGGCGAGGTGGTGGCCATCGAGGATACCTATTTCTTTCTGGGCAAGGCCAGTTTTCTGGCCGGAGGAGCCACGGACATGGCCCGATGGCGCTTGCGGATGTTTCTGGGGATCTATCGCAACGCCGAAAGCGCCACCCACTTCTTCAATCTTCCCCCCATGCGGGTGGTGGATCTGGGAACACGCATTGTCCTGTAGTTCAGGGATCATTCCTCATCTCTTGCGGCAAGGAGACTCCCATGAATCACGCTTTCTGTACGAGAATCGCAGTAACCATGACCGTTCTGTTGGGACTTTCCTGGTTGACCTTCCTGTCGGCTCCCGGGGATTCCGGGCTGGACAGACGCTATCAGGCCATCAAACACGGTGAACTGCCGACTCATTCGCGCTACACTGAAACCTCCGCTGCGGAGTCCAGACCGGAAGGCCGGGCGTTCCGCCTGGGCATCAGCCCGGAGTTTCCGCCTTTTTCCCGTGGGAGTGGGCATGCCCCCCAGTGAAGCCAACACGTTGTTCCAGGAAGATCCCCGGGGGAGGCCGCCCATGCCGAACCCGGAAGCGGTGCTGGTATGCGTGGGGCCGGGACCGGACAGCGAACGGCTGGTGCGCCGGGCAGCCCGTCAATCCGGTCGGACCGGAGCTCCATGGCATGCCATCACCATTGAAACCCCTTCCGTATCGGGCATGCCGGAACCGGTGCGATCACGCATCTTCGCCACCCTGAAGCTGGCCCGGGATCTGGGGGGAGAAACCACCCATCTGACCGGACTGGATCCGGTGGCGATTGCCATCTCCCATGCCCGGAAACACCGCCTGGGCACCCTGCTGGTGGGGCGGGACCGGCGGCGGCGTCTGCCATGGCAACACGGCTTTGCCGAAAAGCTGGCGCGCCTGGCGCCGGATCTGGAACTCCTCCAGGTGGCCCGGGATGATCACACCCCCAAAATCACCCTCACGCCGCTTTTCTCCAGAACGGCACGGAATACCGGCTGGCGTCCCCATCTGCTGGCCATCCTGGGCGTGACCCTGGTGACGATTGGCAGCACTCCGCTCTACGGACGATTCGATCCAGCCAACATCGTCATGCTGTTTCTGCTGGCGGTAGTGTTCACCGCTCTGCGCTATGGTCGGGGTGCGGCGGTTCTCTCCGCATTTCTTTCCGTGGCGGCCTTCGATTTCTTTTTCGTCCCTCCCCGGTTTGCCTTCGAGGTGCATGACGCCCAATATCTGGTCACCTTCACGGTGATGCTGATCGTAGCCCTGGTGGTGGGACAACTTACCGCCGGGCTGCGTTTTCAGGTATCGGCGGCCTGCGAACGGGAACAGCGCATGCATGCGCTCTACGAAATGTCCCGGGACCTCTCCAGCGCCATGAATGTGCCTCAAATCATCACAATCTGCCAACGATTCATCAAACGGGTTTTCAACAGCGAGATGGCGGTATTCGTTCCAGGTCCGGAGGAGCGTTTGCAACTGGCGGACGGCTCCGCGCCTTTGCGCGCGGCGGATCGGCACATGGCCCAGTGGAGCTTTGATCACGGGCAAAACGCCGGATGGGGCACTGACACCCTCACATCGACTCTGGCGATGTATGTTCCCCTCAAGGCTCCGACCCGGCAATGCGGGGTACTGGCCCTGGTGCCGGACGAGCCGGACTGGGAACTGGCCGCCGAACAGCAGCAATTGTTGAACACCAGCGCCACTCTGATCGCCATTGCCCTGGAACGGATCCATTACATGCTGCTGGCCCAGGACGCCCAGGTACGCATGGCTTCGGAGCAGTTGCGCAACACCCTGTTGTCCGCCATATCCCACGACCTGCGCACCCCATTGACCGTGATCGCGGGTTTGACGGATGGCATGCGGCTGGCCAATCCCCCCTTGTCCGAGCCCCACGCGAGTCTGGCGGAGGCCATGGGCGCCGAGGTAGCCCGAACCATCACCATGGTCAACAATCTGCTGGACATGGCCCGCATGCAGATGGGCAACGTGATCCTGAAACGAGAGTGGCAGACCCTGGAGGAGGTGATCGGCCTCTCCATGGGCCATTGCGCCTCTCTGCTCGTCCACCACCAGGTGGCCATCGATCTGCCGGCGGATCTGCCGCTTGTGGAACTGGATACCCGCTCCATGGAACGGGTTTTCTCCAATCTGCTGGAAAACGCCGCCAAACACACCCCGCGCGGCAGTCGCATCACCCTTTCGGCCCACCTGGAAGGGGCCTTCATCAAGGTTTCGGTCACCGATGATGGTCCCGGAGTGCCTCCCGGCATGGAACAAAAGCTGTTCGAGAAGTTCACCCGGGGCCACATGGAATCCACGGTGAGCGGTTTCGGTCTGGGGTTGGCGATTGTCCGCACCATCATCGAGGCCCATGGGGGTTCGGTGTGGGCGGAAAACGGGCCGGACGGAGGGGCGGGATTCAACCTTCTTTTGCCACTGGGGGAACCGCCGGAACTGCCGGAAGAACCGGATCCCCCCCATGTTACGCTGGAGCCATTCCCATGACCGAACACTCCTCCCCCTCTTTGCTGGTTGTGTTGATCGAGGACGAACCGCAAATCCGTCGTTTTGTCCGGGCCGCCCTGGAAGCGGAGAAATTTCAGGTCAACGAAGCGGAAAACGGCAACCGGGGCCTGATCGAAATCGGCACCCGGCGTCCGGATCTGGTGATTCTGGATCTGGGATTGCCGGACATGGATGGCATCGAACTGCTGCGGGATCTGCGGGCATGGTCGAACGTTCCGGTATTGATTCTCTCGGCCCGGGATCACGAGGCGGACAAGGTGCAGGCTTTGGATGTGGGAGCGGATGACTATCTGAGCAAACCGTTTGGCGTGCCGGAACTGCTGGCCAGGGTGCGGGCGTTGTTACGGCGTTCGTTGCGTCCCCACGGGGACGATGCTCAGGTGGCGCGTTTCGGAGGAGTAGAGGTGAATCTGGTCCAGCGCCTGGTCACCCGAAACGGGGAGCCTCTGCACCTGACTGTCCTGGAATACCGACTGCTCACCCAACTGATCGCCAACGCCGGACGGGTTCTGACCCATCGATCCCTGTTACGGGATGTCTGGGGCCCCAACCACACGGAGAACACCCACTATCTGCGAGTCTACATGTCCAATCTGCGTCGCAAACTCGAAGACGATCCCAATGTTCCCCAGCACATCCTGACCGAATCCGGCGTGGGCTACCGTCTGATTCTCTCTTGAAACTTCCGGGTCAGGGCTGATACTCCATCAACAGTTCGCCCAGGCGCATGTTGAGGATTTTTCCCTGTTCCTTGTTGAGAACCGATTTGAAGGTATTCAGGCAATCCTTCTTGAAGAATTCCATCAAGGCGGGAAACATCTTGTAATTGAGGTTGGCGGTGATCTGGGAGAACTTCAGGAGGCTTTCGTATTCGCGAAGGGAGATTTCATACTCGGTAAGATCATTGATCTTGCAGTCGATGTACTCATAGAACTTCTCGACAAAAACGAACTGTTCGAAGGATTGGGGATCTTTCAGGATGTCATGGACAACGTATTGGCCATTCACGTCCTTGGAGTCCCTGGAAACCACGAATTTGCCATACTCCAGCATGACGCTTTTGGTACAGCCCTGCTCAACATCGATATCGATCACCAACGGCTCGCTCTTGATCCGATTGCAGAAGCTCTCCTTGCCATACAACTCCCGGACAATGTTGACCGAATTCTCAAAAATGTCCTTTTCCTGCAATTTTTTGCCCGCGCCTTCCATGATCCATTCCCCTTGTCACGAGTCGATTGAACCTTATCCGCCATCCTGGCAACACATTGTAGCAGCAACATCGTGGGAGTAAAATTAAAAAAACCCGCTCCTTCGGGCAACCCATAAACCGGTTTACAAAGATTGTCTCCCTGTCCCCGACTCCAACTCCCGGGTCATCGCCTCGATGGTCTCCTCCACCCGGGCGACCAGGGCCTTGCGATCCCCACGGCTCAAGCCCTCGGTTGGGATGGAGGGACCGATCCGCACCCGGATCTCTCCGGATTTCTTGAGAAAAGAACGGCGCGGCCAGAAGGATCCGGCGTTGTGGGCCACCGGCACAATCGGCACACCGGCGGCCAGGGCCAGCGAGACCCCTCCCGGATGGTACTTGCCGGGGATGCCCGGCGCGGAGCGGGTTCCTTCGGGAAAGATCAACACCGCCACGCCCTGCTGCAACTGTCTGGCTCCCTGTTCGTGCAGGCGGTGCAGGGCCGCCACGCCACGGCTGCGGTCAATGGAGATCTGCCCCGTGGCCAGCAAGGCCCAGCCAAAAACCGGTATCCAGGTGAGACTCTCCTTGAGCACCTGGGCGCAAGGATGAAACAACGAAACGAACGCCATCGTCTCCCAGGCGGACTGATGTTTGGAGAGAATCACATAAGGGGGCGGGGGGAGATTTTCCATCCCTTCCACCCGTTCCCGCAAATCGCAGATCCGACCCAGCCACCGCCGACTGAACAGAGACCAGGCCCGGGACAACCCCCGACGCCGATCCAGGGAGACCAGAGGCCAAACCAGGGTGATCAGCCCGCCATGCACCACAATGCCGAGCACGAACATGGCAAAAAAGAGCGCGGAACGCACCCAATCCTTGACTGAAATCCATACTGACATATAATACTCCTTTGAAACAGAATCCTCAAAAGCCGCGACATCCAGTCCGACTTTCTTTCCAAGCGACGCCCGAACGCCATCAACCGTCAATCTAGCATGCTTTAGAGGCTGCATGAAACCCACTGCGGGAACCGCCCTGATTTTGTTCGCCGATCAGGGAGATTTGAGACGTTATCTATCGGAGATCAATCAATTCCCCCTGCTCACCCCGGAGGAGGAGTTCGATCTTGCGGTCAGCTATTATGAGCACGGGGATCTGAAAGCCGCCCATCGTCTGGTCTCCTCCTATCTGAGGTATGTGGTCAAAATCGCCCGGGAGTATGCGGATTACGGTCTGCGCATCATGGATCTGGTCCAGGAAGGCTCCCTGGGGCTGATGCAGGCTGTGAAAAAATTCAATCCCTACAAGGGGTTTCGCCTGGCCACCTATGCCATCTGGTGGATTCGCGCATCGATTCAGGAGTTCATTCTGCGCTCCTGGAGTCTGGTCAAGATCGGCACCACGGCCATGCAGCGCAAGCTGTTCTTCACTCTGCGCCGCAACAAGAGCTCCATCGAACGTCTCGATCGGGACGAAGCCCGTCTGCTGGGTCTGAAACTTGGCGCCAAAACCCAGGAGATCCTGGAGATGGATAGCCGTCTGGCCAATCGGGACGACTCTTTGAACCGTTGCGTGATGGAGGACGGGGAGGAGCTGCAGAATCTCATTCCGGACGCCAGAAACAATCAGGAGGTGACACTCCTGGCCGCCGAGACCGCCACCCTCAACCGCCAAACCGCCTCCCATGCCCTGCGGGTTCTCAACGACCGGGAACGGGCCATCATTGCCTGGCGGATTCTCAACGACACTCCCCTCACCCTGGAGGAGATCGGACGCAAGCTGGGCATCTCCCGGGAGCGGGTGCGGCAACTGGAACAGCGCGCCCTGACCAAAATGCGTCAGGCCATTCTTCCGGAATCTCTGCCAACCACCTTTTAAATTAACCGTGGTCGGGGAAAGAAAACGTTCGCAGCCCCGCATGAAACCCTTTCAGGAATATCTAAAACACTTTTGTTTGTTTGCAAACCGCAACCATTTTGGGATGCGTAGTTTTACTTAGGGGTCCAGGCAGTGATGTCCGGTTAGAAAATTGCATCAAGGGAATACAAATACAATTAGCTTCAGGTGGGGGTACAATGCCTCTTT
>JADGAB010000013.1 GCA_015232245.1 Magnetococcales bacterium
GGCGGCTCCGGCAGAGGTCAAGGCCAAGGCTTCCACCGGTCCGGATCCTGCCGTGGTGCGTCCCAGGATCTTGCCGGCAGCGATGGAGGCCTCTTTCAAGGTTTTTCCGCCGGTGCCACTGAACATGGCAAACGCGCTGTCCGTGGAGGAGGCCGGGCCGTTCACGTCGCCAGAGCCAGCAGGGCCTTGCGGTCCAGTCGCTCCAGTTGCCCCTTGCGGTCCGGTGGCACCGGTAGCCCCCTGCGGTCCGGTGGCACCGGTAGCGCCTTGTGGTCCGATCGCTCCAGTTGTCCCCTGCGGTCCTTGCGGTCCGGTGGCACCGGTAGCACCCTGCGGTCCCTGCGGACCGGTATCCCCAGCGTCACCCTTGATACCCTGTATGCCTTGCTGACCCCGGATCTCCAGCTGGTCCCAATAGGTGGGGCTGGATGACGGTGTGTGCCCGGTCCCTGCCTGGATGCAGACGTACAGACTGCCGTTGTAGGACACAGCCTGTCCCAGGGAGTATGCGGTCCCGGCCCCAAAGACTCCCTGGAACGCTGTCCCGAGGTCCAGCGAATCCCGGACAAAATTCATTTGTCCAGTCAATGGATTTAATTTATATGGCATATTTTTATTCCCGATCAGATGTAATTCAAACTTTCACGCGATGCCCAGGAGTTTGAAAAACTCGCCTTACCTCCAGCAAACAGCACAGACAGTGATTCGTCAGTAAAAACCATCGTCTTTTTGATCATCCAGACAGGATCCGTTTCGCTCGCCCCTGGAGCAGCATACCCCGCATAAGAGATCTGGGTCGGTCCGTCGGTTGTGTTGGCCGTCCTGATCGTATAGATGGAATTGGCGTCAGCCACGATCTGATTGAAAATGCTCATCTTGTAACTCCTTAACCAAGTTTGCAACCTGAAAAAGAATAAGACAGCCTGTCAACCGTTTTTGATCCCCCACTTGCAACAAAGGCGGGATACAGGGTTGATGTCGCTGATAGATAAACAATTGAAGACAGTGTCATACTGCCTTTGCTATCTGAATTATGACAACCAACGGCCTCGGCACCTAAAAATAACGTAAAATAAAATTCTGATTGTTCCGCGTTACCCCAGTTGACTGAAACGTTAAACATGTAGTATCCGTTGCTTGGTGCAGTAAATTGTCCGAGTGAAGACGACGCACTATAACAGTTCTCGATATCAAAAGCTTCACCACCTGTAAAATAACAATATGTCCCGTCTCCAGTCGCATTCGTAGCGTCGTATGTACCATAACCACGAAAGAAACAGCTTGCTCCACCAGATGGAAGCGTTTCCCATGTCGGGTCGCTTGTGGCTCCGTTGCTCCGGTAAAACTTTCCAGAATCACCGGGTTCCAGCAGCGTTTTCCTGGCGGTGACTTTGGTTCCGTCGGTCCCGAACAGACCGGCGAGAAACACTCGCAGATCTGTAAGCCAGGATTTTAATCCACCCTCAAAAACTGAGGATCCGGTAGCATTGATAATCGGTTGTAAAGCAGTCACGTCAAGTCCTCCACATCAGTGCATCATCGGTGGTCCACATCAGTGCATCATCGGTGGTCCACATAAATGGCGAAAAGTCAGAATACGATTCGACTGCCCACTCTCCCAGACCAGCCCCGACCGCCGCCACCCGCACCAGAGTATCCACGCCATACAGCGCCTCGCACACCAGAGACGTTCCCCGGGGTTCGGCAATTCGCTGCCAGTTCATCCCGTCGGCAGACTCCTCGACGACGTAGTATTCCGCCCCGGGTGCCGCCTGCCAGGTGATCAAGATTTTGTTGGGATCGCTGGGAGCGGTGCGCACCTGCAGACCAGTCACTACCGGTGCCACCAATACCGTGGACAACAGCGATTCCGCCGGTGGCGGCACCGTGATCCCGGTATCGGCGGCATGCACCCGGGCATCCTCGTTGACGGCATCGATGGCCACCACGTATTGCGATTGAGGTTTGATCCCTGTCACCCGGACCAACTGCCGCCAGTTCTCCCCAGGGCCAAACGTGACGTGCGTCCGGATCGCATCCAGATCAGTATACGGGACAATCCCGGGATCTGCCGCAAACTGGATCTGGGTAGGATGACCGTCAACCGCCGTGACCTCCCACGGTCCGGATACGCCGCCGGTCCTGGTGCGCAGGCCGATATAATGGATTTCCCCCTCGGTCCATTCCGGTGGGTCGGATAGGGTGGCAATCAGATTGTCAGCATCCCAGGCAACAATCTCCCCGTGCTGCCCCCACGTCGGCATGCTGTGCTGCACGACGATCAGATCTCCCAGAGTCGGCAGATACCCGGCCATCTCCGTGGAAAAATGCACCAGTCGCCTGCGGTACAGACTGCAGGCTGTGAAATAGGCCCCCTCCCTGCAAGCCTGGTCACGCCCGGTCACGCCAAAGGTTTCCAGTTTTGCCACTGTGGATGCGGTTACACCGGGCAATTTGGCATCCACCCGGCGTGGTGCCCAGACGGTCCCATCCCAATAACCAACGTCACAATAATTTGCGGACTCTTCCGTCTGGATGACGTACTCAATCGAAAATGACCCCTTGACCATGTTGCGCTCGGTGAACATGGCGGATGGAACTGCAACCGACGCATCCCGGAACACGCGCAGCATGCCGCCTTGCTGGTATACCTTGGCACGTCCGGCAAGGGCGATCTTGCCCAGGGCGTCCATGACCGTGGTCTGCCCGTCAAACCGCCCGTCAAAATGATCCCCCCGCGTCGTCCACACGGTGTCCAGATCGTGGAGTGCTTGCAGATCAATGCGGCTGTCCGTCATCCTGCCACCGTAGTCCGAGTTGCGGGCCGCATCCGCAATCGCCCAGGCGATGGAGCGGGTGGCAACCGGGGATGACCAACCCGTGTCCGGATCCCATGTGGGAATCTTGCGGGTGGCGATGACGTTGATCTGCCGGGCTGCCTGCCCGGACAGGTTGTCCGTGGCCCGCAGCCGCACCGCCAGCAATGTCACGTTGCCAAAGTCCCGTGTCTCCGGCAGGTACGCCCGCAGACCAACCCAGTTGATTTCATGCCCGTATCGGGAATCACCATCGTGCTTGGTGTCCGTGCGGGTCAGGAGCACCTGATACCGCCCGGCGGTGACGGAGTACCGATAGGACCGGCGTTGCGGTGTTGTGGTGGCACCGGTGAACGTCTCGGATCCAAGAGTGAAATAGCCGCCGGTCGGGGATCCAACGTCATCCACCGTGCGCGCCTCAACGGTCCACGAGATTGACAGGTTGTCCAGACCACCACCGTCGTTGGCGTAATAGACCCCGCGCGGGAAAGCAACATCGATGGCAAGGGCGTTGGCTTCGGTCCCGGCGGAATTGGCTGTGAACGGACCAAGCGCCGTGCTTGTCTGGGCCGCCTGCCCGGATACCTCCACCGAAGTGATGACGTTGGCCGGGAACAGGGTGATCACCCCACCAGGCTGAATGATCTCGGTGGAGACCTCCGCAAACGACGATATCGGCGTGTCCTGGATATTGATGGACTCAACATCAAATTTACCGCAACCAAGGCACAACAGCTCGTAAAGGTATTGATCATTGCCGGAATATTCCGTGTACGGGACTGCCGCAAACTCTGGAAAAAATTTCATCCGCCCATACTGCACCGGAATCGGAGAATCGATCCGGGCCGTGTTGCCTTGGGCAGAAATTGAATATGTCGGACTCGGCGCGGCGATGGATGCCGCAACCTGGGATTGCTGCTGTTTCGGAGTCGGCAGCAGCGATGAAAGCAGGCCACCGACAGATAACGCAAACGCTCCTTTGAAAAGCGACATCGAGGACCACTCCGCGACCCCACCAATAGCAGCCGTCGAAAGTCCCAACTCGGCACCGATCATCCCGCCGATGCCGGGCAGAATGAACATGGTTGCCAACCCCAATACCAAACCGATAGGATTGGATCCTCCTTTACCGCCGCCTCCGAGCGGGAGCATGTAAAATTCCAGGATGTCACCATCGGCAAGGCGTCTGTTCCATCCGACCCGCATCAGCGGTTTTCCGTTGTAGATCGCAATGACCGGGTGCGACGTGCGCGGGACCATCGCCGCCACTTTCACCCTGCGCCGGATCGTCCGCTTTTCGGACCGATTCAGAAGCGGGTGACTGTTGACCTTAACCGTCGCGCGCATCGGACAACCTGCAAAACTCCTGGATGTTCCAGCCATGCAGCTCCAGATCCCGCATACTCTGGAGCACGACTCCATGCCCCTCCACGGAATGCAACATCTGGAGCGATCCGACATTGACCACGATGCCGATGTGATGCGGGATCTTGCCGTGACTCATGAGGGCCACAGACCGATCAACCGGGTAAGGGATAGCATCCCATCCGACACGGTGCCGCTCATCGGTCATGGCCCGGCGGATCTCCAGAGGGGATGTCGCATCGGCAGGGATCACCGGCAGGTCCACCCCGTACCGATCCCGGTAGACCGCCCGCACCAACCCCCAGCAGTCATAAAAATCCGGTCCGTCCGCACCTGGAGACCAGGGCGCTCCAAGGTAATCCATCACCCAATGATTGATCATTGAATTAACCCCGGGAAAGTTTGTGGAGAATAGGTTATCGCCGGAAATTTTTTCTGACCCATGTCCGGAAAACCGCACTCAAGACTGATCTGCATTGGTGTTGCGTGGATACTGGTCATCACCAGATCAATCGGTGGATTATTTTCCGGTCCGACCGTCAACCCGGAATCCATGTATTGCCTCCACATGATGCGGATCGGGTCCGTTGACTCCATCGCCTGTTCGACCGCCGCCAGGATCGTGCGGGAGATGTTGGTCAACTCGATGGTCATCCTGGGTGATCCACCAGGCGCAACCTCCGGCGGGTGGACGTCAAAGGCGAACGCGATAAACTCCACCGTCTCCCCGGGATTTTCCGGCGCGTCCGCTTCCAGCTTGGCGTTGATCCCGCTCCACCCCTGGACCACACGCACCGGCGGGGATATGAGCGGGTGGCGGATCTCCAGCGTGTGGTAGACCTGGACGGCAGGCGCGGAGGCGTAGGCTTCCGCCAGGGCGGCAGAGTACGTCATGCCGGGAGCACCTCCAGCGTGGCAGACACCTTCCATGCGGTTCCAGCTTTGTCAGCCTTCCAGGCACCGACAAACCGACCAATCAGGGTGCCGGACGGAACCGTGAAATTAAACCAGACTGTACCAGAATTGATACCGGTGGACGGATCGTCAAACCACGTCTGGAAGGTGGCGAACTGACCATCCGTCATCATCCACCCGACGGACCACATGTCAGGGTTGGAGTGGCTCACCCGACGGACGATGGATGGACCAGCTTCAGTATCGGTCCGGATCGTCTGCACCTGCGGAGTGATCGAGAATCCATCCCGCATGATCTGCGGGAGTGTGCTGGGCCATGATGGAGTAGGCATCAGATCAACCCCGCCGCCGGTGAGAGTCCATACCGCCCCTCAAGGACAGACGCGAGTCCAGCTCCACGGGAGATGTTGCGGGATATGCCGTTTTCAACGGCCTGAAGAAGAAATACGTCCATCCTTGGCGCGCCACCAGCACCGGTGGACTGTTGCACCCGTGCTGTCATCCCCGGAGCCTCATGGATGTGGACTTCCATCCGGACGTTTGCGCCAGCAGTCGCCATCATCGCCTTGGCCCCGTTGGGGATGATGGTGCCGGAGGAGTCCGGGACAAACCATTCCGGGCCGCGCTCTCCGACCACGTAGGGTTGCCCGCTGTTGACTGGACCGCCGGTTGCTTTACCCAACCAACTCGGCAACGAAATATTGCTGTAGTCTATCCCTGGGATGAGCACACTATCTCCCCCGACCGCCCCTCCAAGGAACTTCGCCAGAGGTCCGGTGATGTTCTCCCGCACCTGAATGCGCGCAATATCATTCAAGATCGAATCCACCATGGACTTGAAGTCCATTTTTCCGGTGGTGGTGAACTTTACCAGCGCATCTTCGAGGCCACGGAAAGTATTACCGATGGCGTTTTGGATGTTTGCGGCTTGATTGGTAGCCTGCTCGGCATAGTCCTGCAAAGCCTTGACCGCACCATACGTCAGTTCGCGTTCTTTGTTGTATCGATACTCAATCGCCTTGATCTGATCGTCTGCGGCTGTCCTTGTTTTGTTCGTCAAAAAATCAATCATCTGCATGCGTTGTTGCATCAGAGTGGTGTCTTTGTTTGCTGCATCCGCACTGGCAATCAACCCGGACTTCTCGGCGGACGTGATGGATTCCTGGAGTTTCTGCGCCTGCTTGAGCATCGTGCTGTACTTCTCGCGATCAACCGTGCTCATCTCAAGCATTTGATTCTGACGTTCCATCGCTTCGGTTTCTTTGTCCAATGATTCCGCATAGTTGGTCTGAAATGCATCTGCCTTGATATTGTTCAACTTCAAGATAATTTCTTTTGCCGCAGCAAGATCCGCTTTCGGAAGACCATTTTGCGCATCATTAAAATTGGCAAGCCTTTCGGCATGCGCGATCATGGCAGCGTATTCCCCCTGCTCGATCTTGGTGGTCTGCTCGATAAGGCTGTCCATGTAGGACTGCCACTGCGTGCGGGTTTCGCGGGATGGTGCGGCTGCGGATGACAGATCCTCGATCGGGTTGTAATCACCCAATCCAGTCGGTTTACCTGTTTTCAGACCAGATCGACGTTTCCCAAGCTCAACAACAAATGCACTTTCAAAAGCCCTTGGATTTTCAAATATTTTATCTCTGTCTTTTGCATAACTTCCCCAGATTTCGTCAATCTGAGTTTGGACAGACATCCAGCTATTGTCTTTTGAATATTCAGGAGATGCAGTATCTGTTCTTTTTGTTGTCAGTTTTCCCCAAATATCAGATATACCATCGCCCCAAGATTTTGGATTTGTTACTTTATCCCACGCTTGAGAAAACTGATTGGTGAAATGTCCTATCGCTACTCCAGCAACGGCAAACGAAGCCCCTATCAGTTTACCAAAATCTTCAACAGCTCTCTTGATAAAAATGATACCATCCATAAACCTTGTCATATATAAAATTGATTCTTCAGCCCACCTTCCAATGCTTCCATCTTCCTGCAATTGTTTGACAGTTTTTCCAAACTTACCCATCAAACTGTCCGACTGCAACAGAGCCTCGTTGAAATCACGCCATACCGGAGTGATCCCGGTGGTAAACATCTTGATCCACATGCTGTTGCGAGCGTCCAGTTTCGCTTGACTCTGGAGCAACTTTTCCGACTCAAATGCCTGATCTGACGTGAGTTTTACCTGAAACTCACTGGTGTCAGCCAGTTGTTTCAGGAATGGCAACAGTTCGTATCCGCTCTTGCCGAAAATCTGCTGCGCCAAGGCAACACGTTTGGTGGCGCTCTCCAAGTCAAAGAGCTTCTTGGCAACGTCAATCATGGTGTCTCCGGTTTCCCGGAGCTTGCCGTTGCCGTCGGCATAACTGACGCCCAAAGACTTGAAAATTGCCGCCGTTTTCTCGTTCCCTTGCGCCGCTTCCATCTCGGCTTTCCCGAGCTTTGCGGCATTTTTCGCGATGGTTTCCATGTCGGTCCCTGACGCCTTTGCGGCAGCGCCAAGAGACGACAGGGACTCCACCGTGACGCCAGACCTGATGGAGAGATTGTTCAGGGCGGCAGCAGACTTCACCGCCCCGTCAATCCCCGACATGAATTTGTCCACAGACCACGCCGCAGCAACGCCTACCGTGATCTTCTCGATATAATTCATGGCAGATTTCGACATGCTTTCGACGGTTTTCATGGTCTGCCCAACCACTGCTTCAACATTTTTCATGTTGCTTTGCAGGGCGCTCACGTCCGCCGCGATCCGAAAAGCCAAATCTGTCGCTGATGCCATGTCACACTCCAAACATTGCTTTGATCTTTAAGCTCAATGTGGCTTCGTCGTCTTCTTGATCTGCCTGTGGCGGTTTGCGCCACGGCATGAAATCCAGCATGTTGCCTTTCACACCAAAAGCGGAAACAATCCCGGTCATGATTTGGGCAAGTCCAAAATCAACCCGAGCATCCGGCGTCCCCTCGATACGGATGTAGGCCAACCAGTCTTCGACCTGCGCCGCCGTGAGTCGCGAGAGCAAAACGTCCGGATGCTCGACCCCCAATGCCAGGCACAGCCGGAAAAGGTCTAACCGGTCTGGCCTGGATCGGAGTTTTTTTCCGCTTCACCGTCCATCCTGTTGAGGCGAAGAATCGCCTTGCAGAGTTTCTGAAGCGCCATTGCGTTTTTGGTGCTCAGGGGCTGGACGTCCGTTTCGCTGAATTGCAGCGCCCCGGTATCGTCAACGACAGACAGGGCCACCAGGAGGGAAGAGGATCCGGAAATGGTATCATCCCCGCCACTTTTGTGGACATGATTCAGGTATTTCTCGAACTCGATCCCGGATAATTCCCGGATCTTTACCGGTTCAGACCCCCATTCAGGTATCACCACCTCTTCGTTTTTCAGGTCTTGCGCATCCAGAATTTGTTGCCGGGTAAGTGCCATGGTGCTCTCCTTTTAGGATTTGATGATAGAACAGTTGATGCGAATTTCGCAGTTGCGTTTGACGGTCTGACCCTTCCCCCCGGAGATGTCGATGGACGAAACAAAACCGGAGAAAGTGTAAGTCGTGCCGTCCGGGATGATCAGCTTGAAATTCTTGGCGGTATTGGTGTTGATCGCATCCTCCAGGGCTAATTGACCAGCATCATATCTGTCGTGGTCGAAATCGAACGAGAAGGTTCCGGAGTTAAGGATATCGTAAATAAACTCCGTGGCGGTCGATTCCAAATTGGTAACCTCAATCGTTCCTTTCGAGACCTTGGGACCGGAGAATGACTGTAGGTTTTTGATATTGTTCATCCCCTGAGGAGTGACCGTACCCCCACTGGTCCAGGCCGTGTAAGCCAGAGCGTTGACTCCCGCCAGGGTGATGATCTTGTTGGCAGGCTCGATGTACTGAATGACGTAGGTGCCGCCGTTGAGTTGCGTGGTCCCGGTGATCCCGGCAATCGTCACCACGTCACCGACAGTCAATCCGGCCACACTGGATGACAGGGTGATCAGGCACGGGTTGGTCAGGCTGACCGCCGTGATGTTGTTGGCACTTCCACTGGTCGTGCCGATGGAAAAAGTAGACCCTTTGGCAGGAATTGCGGTACTAGGCATGGCAAACTCATGATGTTAAGTGAAATTTTAAGAAGAACGTCCACAAAGAGTCCCGGTGAATGGACCGGGCACTGTGAACGCAACCCATGTGTTGAGAACCCAGGCGTCACGGTCGATCCACGAAAAGACCGTCGTCCAGGTCAATCCATCGTCAGAATGCTGAAGATGGAGGTCTTTCGGCGTGTTGCTGGTGGAGAAATTGCACAGGAAGGCAACTTCTCTGATGGTGATTTCTGTCGTGAAATCATAAGAAAACCACGAAGGAAGATCCCCGTCCGTTGACCAATAGTTGCCACCAGATATGTCACTGTCGATCAACTTATCTTTCTGAGCGGTGTATGCCGATGATGATATTTTGGCAGGATCGGTACAAAGATTTTCCCCTCCCGATGCCCCACGCATTTCCATTTCTGCAATTGCGAGATAACCGTTGATATTGTTGGCTAACGTAATATTAACGCGCCAATAACGATGATCAGCCATATATCACCCGAATTGCAGATAAAAAGATGTGGAAAAAGAAACGTCCACATAATGCACCCCGCCAGGGGTCCAACCGGATTTTCCTTTCGCACCCTCGGTCAATTGGCACGGCATGTATCCGTCAGGAGTAAACCCTGAGATATTACTGATAACCTGCACCAGTGCATCTCCAATTGTGGTTGGTGTGCGGGTAGCAATCAAGGCAACCCACCTGTGCCCGAACTCAACGACTTTACCGTTACTGTTTACGGAAAGAACTTCATACCCTTCGAACATCAAAAAAACGGTTGTTCCTGACACCGTGGTTTCGTCAAGCTCCGGAACTTCGAACGCCTTTACCACATTCATTCCCTGGAGATTTTCTTGCAGCATCTCCACAACAAGATCACCGAATTCCAGGAAATCATTCATTTGTGGATCACCATTTTGCAACCGCCTGTGCGATCCTTCGTCACCCGCGAGACGCGATACTCAACGCCTGCTCCCGTGGTGATAGTCGCATCGACCACGGGTTCAACAACAAGGTCAGTCAGAATGACTTCAAAGGTTGTTTCCGTCGATACCACCGGCACCCCGGATTGCGAGATATCCACCACCTCGGATCGCTCATCCAGGATGCCGGTGACTGTCACCTGGGATCCCTCTGGCGAGGTATAAATGACCTTCTCGCCAAAGGTGTCACGGCATGCCGACATCACGTCAGCAACCGCGCTCTCCCATGTGGTCACGCCAGCACCTTGACCAGGACTGCCGGACGGTGGCAGATCGGCAGAGGGTTGGACTGGGTTTCGATTTCCACACCCTTGTTGTAGTCCATGGGCTGACTTCTGGCGTACAAAGGCAAGCCGGGAGTGTTGATCGTCTCGGCGTAATTCGCCGGGCCGAAATAGGTGACGAACGTATCCATCGTTCCAGACGGGAAAGCGTGTCCCTCACCCTCATTGATGAACGGAACGACGCTGCCATTGGTGTCGGTAGCCCGCGCTGCATACTCCTCGAAGGTGATACCCCCGAAAGTGAACCCTTTGCGCAGGTCTCCGCCCAGACGGTCAGATGCGGCCTGCCAGTTGGCAAACGCCGCCTTGACGTTGGGGTGGTTGACCAACGCGCTGAAAAACCCCTTGTCAACCATGACGCGGACACCGTTCATGGTATCCCCGAGCAGGTTGGCCTCGATGTGACGGCTGACATCCAGACATTTGTCCAGGACGTTGGTGGCATCGTTGTCCAGGGCGAAATCCACCTCCAGATATTTCCCGACGTCTCCGACATCGCTCGCCGCAGCAATGTCAAACTCGTCGAACAGGTTGTAGTAGGTGTTGCCGGAACCATCCAGGATCAGCCCCTTGAGCGCTCCCATGCGGAGCCACTCCAGAGTGATTGCGTGGTTGTTGCGTTGGTATTGGAGTCGCTGGGCCACGGCCTGGGTGAACGGGTCAAAACCGTTGACGCTGCCGAAGGCGCGAACGTTCTGGAACGACTCGGCCAGAATGACATCCGGATGCGGGATATGCGGAATCCGGAACGTCCTGACGGTACGATCGGATTTTTCCAGATATTTCCCATTGCTGCCGCGCGGCTCGAAGTCCAACAGCCGCAACCTGCCGGACATCTGCTCCATGGAGATGGTGGTCGTGGTCACTCCCTGCTCACGGAAAATACCCTGTTCTCGGATCCTCCCGTAGTTGTTAGGAAACAGGTTGATCGCTGTGGTCATCTCCACACAGGAGAAGGCGTTCGGGGAGAACGGGTCGGTCATGATTGGCATGGTCAGGCTCCTTCGGCGACAACGATGCCGCGCGTTTGCAGTTGATTGATACCGATGGTTTTCTCGTCGGTCGTGATATCGGACGGCCAGATCAGACCAGACGAAAGCACAACGGCATGCCGGACCACAGCCACACCATTTGCATCCTCTCCGTCCGGAGCGGTGCAGTCGTAGAGCAACACCCCGGCGGCCACCTCCGAGCCGTCAACGGCGTCCTGGTTGTAGGCCACATATTTGCCGGATCCGGAAACGGTGATCGTGAAATGGTCCCCGACCGCGAAGTTGGTCCCCGAGTCGGTGAGGGTGAAATTGATCTGCGGGTTGGTGTAGGCAGTGCCAACCGATGCGGGCGGCAACGCTGTCCCATCCGGAGCGGTCACGGTCCAGGTTCCACCGGTACCCGTGGTCGCGGCGGCCACCGTGATGATGAACCCATCCCCGGCGGCGTAGTCGGTGGCATCCGCCAGGGTGAACGCCAGACCACCGGCGGAAAACGCCGAACCGACAGCACCAGCGCCTACATGCTTGCCATCCGGATCGGTGACAATGAAATGCCCGGCGTTGCTGGCGGCCCGCATGATATCCAGCCGGTAATCGCCGACTTTGGCCCCGGCGGAAACGGTGATGGCCCCCATGGCCCCGGTCCCGGTATTCCAGGCGTAGGCGGTCGCCGTTGCCGGGGTGGCGGGAGCGGTCGGAGCCTCGACACAGGCGATGCGGTACACGCCGACCTGAGTCTTGATCCCTGCGGAAACGCTGGCAAGAGAACCACCACCAGTGCCGGTGACGGCGGAAGCCGTGACGGTCGATTTGGTCAACCTGCCGATCACCGTTCCGACCTTGAGCACACGCTCCGAACCGGACCCGGCCAGAATGGTGATTTTCTCCCGGGAGAAGAATTGTTCATCCTCATATTTGAGGATGTCATTGATGGTGTTTCCCATGGTGTAGGTGGGCATCAGCGGATCTCCCCATTGGCCAGTTGTGCGCACGCATCGAAAAGACCAGACTTGGCGGATGGATCCGACGTGCCACGCTTGATGTCGGAGCAGATCTCCTGACCACCACCGGCACGGCAGGCCAACAGGGATTTCCGAACATCCTCAACGGAAACACCTTTGGCGATGAACGCTCCGGCCATCTCCGGGCTTCCGGCAATCTGGCACAACTGCATGATCTCGTTCGCCTGCGATCGGAAAGACTCGAGCATCTCGGTACGGATGGCCTCGTGATCAAGGCCTGAATTCGCGACGACTGGCGTCGCATCCTGTGGCAAAGGCATTTTCTTTTTCTCCATTGATTGTGTGATGGTATTTTTTTCAACAAAACTTTGTGACATTTGATCCAAGGCTTCCCGCATAGTCCCGACCTGATCGGCCAACCCTGAGGAAAGCGCATCCTGCCCGAAATAGATGCCCGCCTGCGTGGCTCTGACAGCCTCATCTGTCATGCCTCGATTGGTGGCCACTGTCATGGAGAACATGCTGTAAAGCCGGTCAACCTCACCTTGGAGCCGGCTTTTTGCCTCGCTCGTCAGAGGCTCGTGTGAGGAGAAATCATTTTTCCGGTCGCCGGCGAAAATCGTTGTGTATTTTCTCCCGGCCTGCGCGTCTGCTTTGGACTCATCCACATGGACGGCGATCACGCCAATGCTCCCGACCCCGGCAGCCTGCGGGATAAATATCCTGGTTGCGGCGGAAGCCAGCAGATACCCGCCAGAAAAGGCATCGTTCACCACGGCCCAGACAGGCTTAAGTTGGGATGCCTGACGGATGGTTTTGACAACATCAAACCCGTCGCCAACCTCTCCCCCATGGCTGTCAACGGACAGCATGATTCCCCTGACATTCGGATCGGTGGCGGCATCCATCACCATGGTTTCGATCTGCGAATACGAAATCAGACCGGACATTGCTTCGACGGCGCCGACTCTTTTCACCAGCGTTCCGTGAATTGGTACGGTGGCAATCCCGTCAGCCGTATACGTCGTCAATGATTTTTCCGGATCCCAGGAATCGGATGGAACAGGCCCTTTCGCTTCAATGCCAATGCGCTCTCCAAGCACGGAAAGCACTATCTCCAATTTGTTCTGTTTAACGATGAGCGGTTTCCCGATCACCCGCGCCGCAAGATTCGGCAAAAAATTCATCTATCGGTCTCCACAAATGAAAAACCCCGCTCAGGGCGGGGTCAGTCGGTTGTTACCTCAACGCCGGTTTTTGTCCTTTTTCTCGGGTCGGAGTCCAACACCAACCCAAGCCTGTCGGCCCTCTCCTGTTCGTTGGCAATGGCCTGGTCGATCTCCTCGGCGGAATAACCAAGTTCGGCAACCGCCTGGTCGCGGCTGGTCAACCCGGCCCGGATCATCATGACCGTCGCCGTAATGTCCTTGAGTGGATCAACCCAACTCCACCCGTGCGGGATCCATTTGACAGCCTGATACTCACGCCGACGAGCTGCATATCCTGGCGCTCGCAAAGCGCCAGACAGCACCGCCTGATCCATCCACCTTTCCCAGATAGGAAAGCAAAACTGATGGATGATGATGGTCTGCTGCCACTGCTCCATGCGTCTGCGGAATTCCACCAACCCGGCGCGGATGCTGGAATAACTCACCCCAGTCAAGTCACCTGACAGTTGCTCATACGGGATCCCCATGGCAACAGCGACAGACCGAAGTTGCATTCGCATGAAGATCTCGTACTGCCCACCAACGTCAGTCGGATCGGAGAATTTAACATCCTCTCCTGGCAACAATTTCTGCATCGTACCAGGAGACCACGGGATCTGAGCGACTCCATGACTGTCAACGTCCTGGTCATTCTCTCCAGCAAACGGATCGTCAATAGATGGTTCAGTGACGAACCCGGCGATCAAGGCCGCCGTCTTTTTGCGAATCAGTTCGGCATCGTCGTACTGGTCGAGCTGGTGAAGCTTCACCAGAGCCTGCGTCAACCACGGTTCGCCGCGCGTTTGTCCAGGGCGCAACGGTCGATAAAGATGCACAATCTCCGATGCCGGGACAGGAATCGCCACACCTGACCCAGAAAAAAACATATTCCTTTCCCCAGGATGTTCCGGGTAAAGGTGATAGGCCACACGCCTGTTGATCCGGTCGAACTCGATCCCCCCACGTACCCGATTCCCGTTCGGTTGATCCTGGTTCAAGGTGAACGGTAAGTGCTCAGGCTCCAAAAGCTGGATCTGAAAAGGAACGGACAATCCGTCAGAAGGCAATCGGTTGCGCATCCTGACCAGAACCTCCCCGCCCTCCACCATGGCCCGAACCGCCAGGGCCTGAAGACCGTAAAACCCGAGCACTCCATGCGCATCCGCTTCACGAACCCAGGAATCCCACAAATAATGGACCTTCTCGTTGAAAGCTGGGTCCGTCACAATGGATCTCGGCTTGATGCCGGTGCCGACCAGATTGGAAACCAACGACTCAACCCCGCTCGACGCCCAGGCGTTGCGCCGCACCAACTCCCGGGATCTGTCCCGCAAAATTGCAGCATTACCGAAAAGCAAGGAGTTGACCCCCTCGCTGCCAGGTCTCCAATTGCTCAACTGCCCGCGAGATGACGCCGCCTCATACCCGGCAGCAGAAGCCTTGCGAGACGGAAAAACGAGTTTGGCAAATCTGTTCAGAAGTCCCATCACAAACCCTTATCACTGATGATGCGAATCTGACGCATTACGCCCTTTGGTTTCGATTTCATTATTTCACGGTCAAGCGTTTCCATGGCGATTCTGGATTGCGAAAGATCGAACTCAACCGATTTGTCCCCGTGCGTGATGCGCTTTTGCAGGGAGGTGATCTGCTTGATAAGCGCATCCCTCCTTGCCTGCAACTCTTCATTAGTCGCCATACGTCACCCCATCCACGATGATTGCCATGTCTGTCGTTGCCTTTGTGGTCTCTGTTGTGGGGCCACTCTGTCAATTTTCCCGTCGGAAGTTTTTAACGGGAAAATTGCCATTTTTTCAGCTTCTTTATTGATTTGAAGCCCAATCCCCATCAATCCATACAACGCCGCCATGCTGTAAACCCGGCAGTCCAAGGCCTCGTTGAGGTCACCATCCCTCTTGTACCACTCACGGACGGGCCGTCCCCGGCTGTATTTGGTGCGCACCTTTTCTGCCGTCAACTGGCGGAACCACTCTGCATCTCGATCCGTGGGAAAATGGCAATACCCTGGTCCAGAAGACAGGATGCGCAACCGGGCGTAAACCGCTTCCTTGGCAGCATCAACGCCGACCCCGAACAAAGGGATTTTACCTTTATTGTTGCGGGTTGCCCTGGGTGGCCAGATGGGTTTCCCCATCCCGCCGACACCTTTGATCCCCCATACACGACGATCCTGCCGGCTGCGACAAAAGGAATATGCCTGCATGGTATGGTGCCCGCCGGTGTCTATCGCCACAGCTCGGAGACGCAAGTCACTGACATGCCTTGAGTGAGGCCATGACTTGAGCAGCAAATCATCCAAAGCGGACCATACGTCAGGACCGGAAGGGTCGCCCAACAATATACGGTAATCGACAGACCAGGACTCCTCATCCCGCCCCCAACCCACAATCTCCACCTCCAGGCGGTCATCCTGCACATCCACACCAGCAGTGAGCAAGACGATTCCGGATGGCAACAGCGGGCCGAACACCTCTCGGCGCGCCATCAACCCTTCACCATCGAGTTTTTCCGCCTTCTCCTCCCACGTTTCCGCCAGAACCGTGTTGATCCATGTTTTCAATCTGAATGGATCTCGGTAAACTTTGGCATGTTCAGCCGCAATCTCACCCCACGACAACCACCCAAGCGGAGCATATAAGCCGTTCAAGTGGAATCCGGCAGGTTTCCTTTCTCCAGGAGATGTCTGGATCCATCTGCCCTTTGAAAGCATTTCGGTTTTGTAGTGCTCCTGAATCTCTTCTTCGCACTTTTCACACTGATACCACGCTTCGTGCGGCATTCCTTCAGGATACTTTACCTGTCCCCATTTCAACGTCTGCTCAAAATGACAGTGCGGGCACGGCACAAAATAATATCGCTGGTCGCTCTCAAGAAATGCGGCTTCTATCCTTGAAAAAGTTTTGATAGTTGGTGTGGAAGTCAAGAGAATCTTCTTGCTGTTTCCAAATGTGTTTGTGCGTCGGATCGCCAAATCAACCGGGTCTCCCTCACCGCACACATCCCCTTCAAACCGGTCAACCTCATCGAGGAAGACATATCGGATTGGTGACGACGCAAGCGAAGCTGCCGAATTTGACCCTGTAATAAACAACAATCCACCTCGGAATTCTTTTTCCAAAATGGTGTTCCCACTATCTCTTGACCGGCGATCTTTTACCAGGCATCTGAGAGACGGGCATTCGTCAATCATTGGAGCAAGCCTTTGCTTTGAATATTTTTCAGCAGTCCCAAGCGTAGGCTGAACCATCAGAATCGGACCCGGATTTAAATCCATGATGCTTCCAATCCAATTCAATCCGACTTCAGTCTTCCCTAACTGTGAAGCCATCATGCATACTATTTTCAAATAATCAGATCTGCCCGAAAGGCAATCCATGATTTCTTTTAAATATGGAGTGCGTTCAGTTCTCCATAGTCCAGGTTCTCTGGCGGAAACCGACGACAAGAAACGATTTCTGTCTGCCCACTCTGACACTGTGATGCGCGGAGTAGGTTTCAAACCTGATCTGGCTGCCAACACATGGGATGATAAATCCGTCATTGTGACAACTCTTCAAGAGCTTCAGCAATCTCTTTTTCGAGAAAAATTTCAATCTCACGCAGGTCAGTCATTGATGCCAATTTCGGAGAAACTATTGATGGAATGTTTTGCATCCTATCTCTTACTCTTCTATATTCAGAAAAAATTTCGTCATCCACATCTTTACGATTTACAAGCGTCTTTTTTTGTTGCTCATATTCAAGCTGTGACATCTGAGCAAGATAATATTCTCGCTCTGCTCTGCTTGTCTGATAATCAGGGATCTCTTTTCGATCATGATCAACCTTGCAAACAGTGCTTGCCTGCTTGGCTCTTTGATATGCCGGGTTCGTGTTGGCATCCCAAGATTTGTCAGCTTTCTTTTGATCAATGGTGCCGTCAGGATCCTTAATTATCCTCCCGACTTTGATCGCTTTCAAAACAGCAACATGCGAAACGCCTCGATGTTTGGCGTACTCCGAGACGCTCATACCCATGTGACTTTATCCTGCGATCTTGTAACCCCGCATGTAACCCCGCATGTAACCAAATTTTGAAATTTTTATAATAATTTCCATTAGTTACAAAGGTAAAATCCGGACATGTAACCAAATTTTTTTTCTGACGCTGGGCAAATCCCGAGCTCGCGCGGTACCCGCTTTTTGGCTGCCGCCAGAAGGACCCGCAGCCAGGTGATTGTCATTTTGAAGTTGAGATGGCATCTTTCAACGCCTCGCTGAATCTGACTTTGATTCTCTTTGTTGCGATATCTGACGAGATGCCGTAAAATCCAAACCTCGGCTTAAGCAAAACAGAATGTTGAAATGCGTACATAAGCCTGATCTGTTGTCTTTTTTTACCAACATATTTCCCTTTTTTCATAATTATTTTTCTACCATATCTTTGCCAAACGCCATGTCTCGCTGAACCGTTTTTCTTTGTCGATAAAGGTGCAATAAAAAATCCTTCTTTCCCCAACAATGCCCGAGGAAACTTACTTGGTCTTGTTGTGTCCTGTTTATTCTGTCTTGCCGCAAACGGGATGCTTACTGATTTCCCAGATTCTTCAGTCTTTTCACCACCTGATTCTTGAATCTTCATAAAATCATCTTTGACACAAACTTCAGCAACCAAATTTGTCTTTGTGGCAGGCTTGATGATTATTCCCTTAGCTACCCATCCAGTCCTTATCGTGAATCTATTTGGCAAATCTTCTCTTACTGCGCTTTGAATATCTTTTGCTGTCTTTGTCAGCGCAACAGCAGTAGCATATTTCACCTGTTTCTCTGTCGTAGCCATAAGCTTTGACAACGAAGATTGATCAAACTTTAAGGTGAACATGAATCTTTACGCCTGATCTGCTGCATTGCAATACAGTCTCTTCCACATATCCCCTGCTGATCCCGCAACAGTTCAAAGATCTGGTTGAGGGTTTGGTTCAAGGCGGCGATATCGGCCTTTGTGGCCATGGATGAAATCTGAGAAATCTGGAAGTCCCGAAACTCTTTTTGCAGTGACCGAAGATCATCCCTCAAAATCTTGACCACCCACGCAATTACGGCGATCAGAGCCATCGGGCCACCATTGCTGATCAACGACAACAGTGATGTGTCCATCACTTACCACCCTTATCGACTGATGATCCGAAATAGTAGGAGATTACCGCCATGGCGATCCCGGAGATTTGACCGATGGCCATGCCGACGTTGGTATTGTCCGCCGGGACTTTGCCCAGCATGACCACCGCCAGTATGCCCAACATGCCGATCACGGATATCAACGCCAACGTCGGCATGATCCAATGCGGACCGACAGCAATCTCACGATGCCTGGCGTCTGCCTTGTCCTGGAGCAGCGCCGTCATCTCCTGCAACCCAAGCTCCCGGATGCGGACAACGAACTGATTTTCCGCCTCCTGCAACTTCGCGGCATCCACCGACTGCACCGCCTGCGGCAGATCCTCATGGCTGACCCCAAGCACATCAGAAAGCGCATTCAGGGCCGTCGATGCCAGGACACCGCCGGGAGGCCCAAGGAAGGCGGTAGCCAGTGCAGGGGCCACTGTCTTGAGGGCGGAATAGAGGTCCATATCAGAGCTCTTGCCCTGTACGCATCATCTGGGAAAGACGGTTCGCCCGGTTCCCGACCTGTTTGGCCCAACGGCTGTCCAGCATGGCCGTGGCGGCCTGGTCATAGCGTCCGGCCTGCACATGGCCAAGGGTGGTGTAAAATCCGCACAGACCGTTGATCCCCAGGTTGAAGCACATGTCGATCAGGACGCGACGGCGGATCTCATCCAGACTCTTCCACCACGGGAGTGCTCCCGTCAGAGCTTGGATGCAGTCGTTGATGCCGTTGGTCAGCAGGGTCATTGCCTGATCCCTCGTGATCCCGTTTACCATGATCTGATCGAGGGTCATCCCGAACGGGACGCCGTGGGCATCGATGTTGTAACCGACCCCGATTGTCAGCTTGTCAGCGGTGCAGCGATAGGCTTTGAGCCGCAACCCCTCATGGGCGATGAGCTGATCCCGCATCCGCTCCAGATTGACCAGACTGCCAACAGCAGTTCCAAATTGCGCAGCGTTCATCCTTCCTCCCGGGCAACAAAAAACCCGCCAAGTCTCCCTGGCGGGTTCTGTAAGATCATGTTGTTTTGACTTGCCAGGAGCGCTTTGGCGCACCTCGCCATACTACGATTAACAGCATACTTTTGGGCGCCCAAGGATGTCAACCGTTTTTGCGTTCCAAGCGCATATCTTTTTGGATGGCTGATGCAACCCAGATAGTCCCTTGATCCAATCGATGCTTGAAGGTGTCTTTGCTCATCCCCATCCGTGCGGCCTTCTGCTCATTGGTACCTCTCCCGGCATACCTCTCCCGCACCACTGCGGCATTCCTGGCCATCTCCTCATAGCCCTCCATATCCAACAGGATGGACTCAATTACCACAGCGTCCTGCGCCTCCCTGCTCATCTCGGCATGCAGATCCCGCCGGGAATAGCCGCCAACAGATTGGGACATCATCCGCTGCAAAATGCTGCCGGAACCACCGACAGGGTATCCTGCAGACCCATCCGTCATCCGCAAATACCACTGCGCCCACCCCTCCAACCGTGCATCGATGATGGGGAATATTTTAATTTTCATGATCGTTTCTTATCCGATTGAAAAAAGTTGCACTTCCAATTCCATGTAGCCACCTGAGTCGTTCCTTTCCGACAATCACCAAACGGTGATTGGTTCCCATGCTGTTTCCAGTGTATGCAGTTCTGACAGATCCTCTTGGGCGTTCCGTCTCTGGTGTCGCTCATGGTTGCTCCAAGGCCAGGTGCAGGATGGCCAGCGCATCTGCTTCGTTGTCGTCGCCAGGGGTGTGGCCTTTTTCGCGCATGGCGGTCAGCATCATCTCCTTGGAGGCGTTCCCCTTGCCCGTCGCATGCTGTTTGATGGTCCCAACCGGAATTCCACGGTATGGAACCCCATGTTCTTCCCCCCAGGTGGTCAGGATGGACAGGAAGCCGCCGTAGACATGCGCCGCATCCACCCCGACATGCATTCTGACCTCCTCGAAATGGATTTCATCAAACCCGGTCAGGGCTTTGACCTCATTCAGCCAGTGCCTGAATCGCAGGAACCGCATCCCACCACCATCGAACCGACGCGGGGTGAAATTCTGGGTGCCGCTGGACAGCACTTGGCCTGTCTCCCTGGAACCCACCGACCAGCCGGTTCTGGTGCCCAGGTCCAGGGCAAGGACAACCCCTCCGCTCATGCCGCCACCTTCCGGACCGGCCACTGTCTTTGCCGGTAGACCATCGCCCGTTTCCTGTACATCCCCAGGGTGTACGGATGCGCGTCCACCAGATCGAGGACCAGACCGTCCTTTTTGCCCGGGGCCGGACGGATCACCCGCCCCACCGCCTGGAGCAGTGGTGTCGCCCCCGACATCGGCGACGCCAGGATCAACGCCGACCATACCGAGCAGTCCAGGCCCTCGCCCAGCAACCCCTTGGTCCCCACCACCACCCGTGCCGTTGTCATCATTCCCATTCGTTGCGCCCGTTCTTTGGCTGGGATCTTCCCGTGTATCAACAACGCTCCCGGGATCAGACTCGCCAGGGACTCCGCATGCTCCACCCGATCTGTCAGCACCAGGGTCTGACGATGCTGCGCCAGGCTGATGGCCAATCGGGAAATCTGCCGATTCCGCGCCTGATCCGCCACCAGGGCTTCCAACAAAGCGGTCCAGGTATTTTTTTTTTGAGGATCGACATGCGGGAAGCGACATCCGGTATCAACCACATCGATGCGGGCCTGGACGATACCACCCAAACCCTGCACTTCCTCGGGCAATACCGTGGCCACCACATCACCCAGCAGCCGATAGACCATCCCCTCCAGGCCATCCCCACGCTCCGGAGTGGCGGTGAATCCATACCGGAACCGCGCCGGGAACATGCCAATAACCTCGGCAAAAGTACCGGCGGGGGCGTGATGGCACTCATCCACAATCACCATGCCGACCAATGCTGCAAACTGCCGCGCCTTCTCTGGACGTGCGGTCAAGGTTTGCATCATGGCCACGGTGATTTCCCGGCCCACGGTCCAGGCGCCCCCACCGATCATCCCGGCCTGAATGTTCATTTTCTCCATAATCACCTTGCGCCACTGATCTGCCAGGGATTGAGAGTGGACCAACACCGCGGCCCGCTGTGACCGACGCCGGATCAACTCCAAGGCGGTGATGGTTTTTCCGGACCCGGTTGGAGAGACGATCACCCCCTGGGTTGGATCCTGGGTGCCAGAGAGGATGCGCTGCTGATAGGGTCGCAACTCCACCCCGGACAACCGATCAGGATAGGCCGCCAGCGCCATCACCCGATCATCCCTCCAGGTGATGGGATTGCCGGTGGCCTCCGCCAGTTCATGCAACCGACGCCCGTACCCCCTTGGGATGATGATTTCTCCAGGGATGATTTGGCAGGTGGAAACCGTCATTGGTATCCTGTAGACAGATCGACCAGTCTTGACCGCTTCGGCATACTCAGGATTCGTAAAAGTGTTTTCTTCAATAACTCTTCGCATGAAAGGATGTCGTAATATATCCTCGCATTGCACGTTGATTGTCCCGGTGATGGTGGCTTCGATGGTCATTTCCTGCCTGCCTCTCGACATTCGTCGCATTGGCATCTGGCCAGAACCGCCCGGCTTTCATAACGTTTTCCATTGAGGAAAACACCAGCAAACCCATCAAGATGGCTCGAAACTGCGATATCCATGGAACCGATATCGAAGGTCATCGCCTCCACCGTCTTTTTCCCGGTCTCTTCCCATTCGACCAAGGCGAAACAAACCACAGGGGTGTCATATTGGACATGGGTTGAAAACAACTTTTTACGTTGTTTCTTGCTTAATTTTTGATATTTTTCCGAAAAAGGAAAATTTCTCCCCCACCTGAACTCCCCGCGAAACCGCTCAAGCCACTTCCCGTTCGCCGGGATGATCTGCAGAAGCTTGTAACTCATTGTGCCGTTTCCTTGCGCTGTAAGCCTGTTTTAAGGCGCTTCATTTTAACTGGCCACTCTGGTACTCGCAGAACAGAAAAACGTGTCCTGGCGTTTCCTGTGCGTCAGAATGGCACGTCATCATCCATCTGGTTGCTTTGCTGCGCAGCCGGAGCAGGTGGAGGAGGAGGATTGTGCCCGTATCCCTGCTGTCCATACCCCTGCTGCTGCGGTTGGCCCTGGCCTTGACCCTGACTCGGTTTCGGATCTTTTTCCTGGACACACAGGCTCCACCCAGGTTTGCCGGGTTCGGCGTTCTTGTCCCGGAACAGCATGATTTTTGAGCTTCCCAGGTATCCGGCGTAGTAGGTTTCTCCGCTGCGCCGCGAGGTGTTCTCGTACATCCCGGTCAATTGAACCAGGGGTTTGCGCTGTTCAGCCATGGGTTTTCTCCTTTTTTTCAATTTGTTGAAGATAATCACCACCGACGAATCCGCCGAATTTCATCCAGGCCATTGGCCAGCCATACCGATCCTGGACCATGATCCGATCCTGGCGGATCTCACAGACTTTCCCGCCATCCCGCAGCACGGCAACGATCCCCGGCACATCGTCCACCACAACCGCAGCCAGGGGATCCAACCCTCCGAACACCAACGCCCGGTTCCACCCCATCGCCACCAGAGCATGGCCGTGTTCCACCCGAAACTCGCCGAAGACCCGGGAAATATCGGTTTTCTCGGCCTCGGTGAGGGGGATCTGTCCATGGTCTCCCAGCAACGCCAACAGCTCCGATTTGTGTTGCCGGATCCGCGCCGCCAACGCCTCCCCCGGATGGGGATGCACCGCCAGCTTTCCCCCCTCGATGCGGACGGAAAACCCGGACGAGCGGATCTCGGCCAAAAGGGCCGTGCTCAAAACCATGCCTCCTCACCCCACGGGTATTTGTCCGGCTCGGGCCGTTCAAATGCCAGAAACTTAACCGGATCCTGGGAGTACCGGTCCCGGTACTGGAACGTCTGCCGGTCGAACCAGAGGGGAATCACGCCATCCCAATCCCCGTTGCGCTGTTTCGAGACGGTCAGGAACACCCCAGGTTTGCTGCGCAGATCATCGATGTCCGGCACGCTGCCGCCACGCTTGACCTGCTCTTCGGCCTTGGCGAGTTTTTGTTCGTGCCGACGATCACGGGAAACTCCGAGGACGTTCGAGGCGTTGTTGGCCACCTCGGATGCGCCCTTGATGTCCTCGACCCCAGGGTTGACCGATCCACCAATTTGCGGGTTGCTTTTCCTGGCGTGGGCCACCAGGTGGACGTGGACGTTGTGGTTCAGGGCAAAATTGGTCAGAGCGAAAACCACCTTCTCCTGCTCGCTGTAGTTGTCTCCCCCGGCCCCCTCGATGCGCATCAGCGAGTCCACGACGAAATGAGTCACCCCGTATCGACGCCTGGCATAGTCAAAAACCTCCACCAGCCGGGTGACGCTGGATTTTCCCACCAACGTGAACAGCCACAGGTGATCGGCGTAAAAATCGTGAATCCGGGTCAGGTATTCCACCGACGGCACATCCAGCCCGGAAATCTGCTTGGCCATGCGTTTGAGCAACTGCTGCGGTCGCATCTCCAGCGAGGCGATGCAAAACCGCTCTTCCCTGGACATCCCGGCCACCGTGATGAAACCAAGGAGTTGGCTTTTTCCGCTCCCGGTGCCGCCGGTCCACACCGTCAGTTCCCCAGGGCGGAACAGAAATTTTCCATCGAGTTTTCCGAACGGCGTGGACATGCCAGGTTCACGCTCTCCGGTCGGATAGAACGCCTCGATGACCTCTCCCAGGAAATCCCGGGCATTGCGCAGCTCCCCAGGATCGACAGTCACCGCCGAACGAAAACACTCGGCAATCTGCTCCCGGGTCACCCCCCTCATCCGGCAGTCGTTGATGTCCTTGTGCGGCAGAGTCACCACCCGGCAACGGTGCCGACCAAGCCGGTCGATCAATTCGGCGGCGGCGGCCTTGCCGACGGCATCGCTGTCCAGGCAGAGATAAATCACCTCGAAGCGATCCAAACGTGGGAACTCCGAATCCAGCCATTGCTGCTTGGCCCCGGCCCCTCCACCGAACGGCACCGACAATGCGGGCAACCCGTAATCCCAGGCGGTGATGGCATCGATCTCTCCCTCGGTGATGACGACCTCTCGGGCATCGTCCGGAATCGCCTGCCAACCGAACAGAATCGGCTCGCATCCCGGTTCAGGCAGAATGATCTTTTTTCCGTCCTTGCGCTCCAGGTTGAGGTATTTCACCAACTTCAAATCGTCCTCGTGGTACGACGGGAAACCAATCCAATCCCCGAACCATGCCTGCTTGCCTTCCTCCCACGGGCCAATCCGATCCACCGTCATCACCCGGTAGGCCATCAGGGCCTCACGGCTCAACCGGCGAACGCCCATGAGGTAATCCCAAACCCGGTTCGCACCCTGCGGAGCCGTCCTCGGCAGCGACGGCTTGCGGTAGCTCTTGCGCCGGTTCGACTCGAAAGCCGGGTCCGTCACCCCGAGCCACGCCTTGATCTCCCGGATCGTCTCGGCCATGGTCAGCCTGCGGGCCAATCGCCACAGGTCGATCAAATCCCCCTTGTCCCCACTGGCGAAGTCGGACCAGATCCCCGCCTTGTCTCCGGACAGATGCACCCGAAGGCTTTTCCCGGCATCTCCTGCCAGCGAACCGCATTCCCACTCCTGACCGTTTTTTCTCCCGCCGGGCAGCAGGTGAACCACCACACGGAGGACATCCCCGGTCAGCCGGGCTTTGAGTTCCGACACGTCAGCCATGGCCGATCTCCCTGGTCAGCATGGCGGCCCTGTCGGCCAGATACTCCCGCGTCGCCTCCTCCCGGATCGCGGCGATCTCCGGCGGGTAATAGCCGTTTTCGGCATCGTCTCCCAGGCAAAGCTTGCGGAAATGCGGCAGGCTCGGGGGATATTTTTCCCCTTCATCCCGCACCGCCGCCAAACCGCGATGGATCTGTGCCGGGCTCAGGTCCGACAAATCCCGCAACCAGGTGCCGTTGTCCTGCTCGTCGTGATGGTCCGTCCAGAGGTGGCCGTACCAGTCGGTCATGCACAGCCACAAAAAATCCACCTGGCGTCCGGCATCCAGTTCACTCATCTGGCACAACTTCGCCGTCAATTGTGCTGTCCTGGTCAGTTTCGCACAGTCTTTCTCCAGGCTCATCACCGTCGTATTTGCGCCACATGGCCTCCCTGACACGCTGACTTGCCGACATCCTTCGCCCTGATTGCTGCCTTTGCTTCCCTGCGGTTGGTTTGCCATTGGTCGGTTTCCCCTTGTCGAAATCTGGTGTCGGTTCGTTGAAATCGCTCCATCCCCGCCGGATGGCCATTTCGATCACGGCTCGCGGCTCGTGGCCCTTGGCGCAGATCGTCAGCAGCCGGTTGAGCGACAAGACCTTGGCATGGTTGGTGGGCCTCCAGTTCGGTTGCCGGGATTGCAGGTGGGCCTCCCAGGAGTCCCAGGCGTCTGGTGGGATTTCGGGGGGGAGCGAAAAATTCGGCTCCTCGCGCGCATTGGGGGGGGAAGATTTTAAATCTGGTTCTGGTTGGTTGAACGAAGCATCCCCCTCCGTTGGAACGCCGTTGGAACGCCGTTCATCTTCCGTTGGAACGCCGTTGGAACGCCGTTCATCTTCCGTTGGAACGCCGTTGGGTGCGCTCTTCTTTTCTCGCGCTTGGACAGAAGCCTTCCCTGCTCTGGACTGCGCATCTTTTTTTGCGTAATAGGCCTCAATCTCCACGTCTGCGCGCTCGTTGTGCCACCCGTCATCATCTTTCTGGAAGAACTCATCCAGGATGATTTCTACCGTCTCCTGGTCAGATCGTACCTTCCTGGCAACTTTTTTTGCATCCGTGAACGGTTTCTCGGTCTGGTAGTACAAATCCAGCATTCTCCGATATGTCAGATCCTCGTGTTCTGTCAAATGGGCGGTATGCGACAGATAATCACCAACATGGAACGGGTAGTAGTTCATTGCATGACCTGTTATTTTTTCTCAATTTTAATGATCGCGCGCGCGATCAGTTAATAAGAAGGTATGGATAAAAAATGGAGTTTGAATTGCCCCAGGCTTGCAGTCGAGCCCCCTGGGGCAATGCAGCCAGCGCCTCCCCCTAAATGGGTTCAGGCACTGGCCGGGATCTTTCTGGACTCGTCCAGATCCGCACTTTTGTAGGATGGTGATTTGATTCCGTCCTACTTCGATTCACGATAAAATTCAGAATATTTGCATTTTTCGGCATAATCGAAAAAATAACATTCTTCACCAATGCATTTCTCGTACTGCACGGTTCCTTCATCATCACAATAAAGTGAGTCCTCATGATGGCACGAAAATATGCGATAATCTTTCCATTCGACGTTCATTTCTTCTCCTGGTTTAAGACCATGGTCTTTTGACGATAAATACCGTCTCAATATCCCTTTTTGCGCTCCGGCGTACACAGCGAGCAGCCTGCTTGCGCCATTGCTTTGTTACTTTCCACGCTCCAGACCGACGACACTGTTTGCAGAAACATCCTTTTATGTTTTTCATTTTTGATTACTACCTAAGCAAGCATAACTGTTTAGCGACACCGCCGCCGCCATCCGCCTCACCCAGACCGGCGTCATCCCCATCACATACGTCTCCCCAGCCCTGGCCAGCAGGATCGCCTTGCCGATCACCTCGGCGACTGCCCGGGCCGCCGGTGGAGGGACCGCATTGCCGATGGCCATGCGCCACCGGGTGTCCGATGTGCCGTCCAGTGGCTCCAACAATTCGAAACCCTGGAGCGCGGCAAGCTCCAGGGT
>JADGAB010000140.1 GCA_015232245.1 Magnetococcales bacterium
GCGCCAAAGTCAAAGGCAAAGTCCCAAGGGCTTTGCCCTTGGATCCCACCAGGGGGATAATCCCCCTGGACCCCTATCAATAAAAAACGCATCCCGAAATGGTTACGGTTTAAATCAACGGGCGCCGTTCTTCTCCTTGCCGAAGATCAGGGATTCCGGCTTGCGCTCCAACAGATCGATCAGACTGCGAATGGAACGGGCCGCGGCGGCCAGCTCCCGCACCGCCTCCACCGTGCCGTAATGCAACGGCGCCTTGGGACCGATCAGACCATCCACCTTGATCAACGTCTCCTCCAACTGCTTCAGGGTGGCGGTGGCCGCGCCGCTGGCCCCCTTGACCCCGGAGGCCATCGGCTCCACCTGGAGATTGAGATTTTTCAAAAGATTTTTCGCTTCGGTCAGGGCGGCATGGGCCGCGCGGATGGTCTCCAGGGTCTCGGGAGAGTTGACCGTCCGATTGGTTCCCTTCAGGGTTTCATGCAACTCCTTGCCGATCCCCTCCAAAGGCAGGGATTGGATCTTTTCCAGAAAACGGGTCACCGATGCGGTGATCTCATCCAGGCTGGTGGGCACGGTGGGCAGCTCCGGATGGAGATTCTGGGCGCCCCCCACCAGTGTCAGCGGCGCGTTGGGATGGAGATCCAGCTCCACATAAAGCTGACCGGTGAGATAGCTGCCGGTTTTGAGCTGGGCCCGCAGACCCCGCTTCACCAGGGTTTGCAGAAACTCCTCGGGTTCGTCGTCCCGAATGGTCTTGATGCCGCTGGAAGAGATCTCGCTCACCCGTTCCGGTTCGATCTGCACCAGCACCGGAATGCGGAAGGTGGTCTCCTCGAAATCGTATTCCAGCCGGATGTCCGTGACCTTGCCCACCTGAATGCCCCGGAACTCCACAGGCGCGCCGACGCTCAAACCCCGTACCGAGCCTTTGAAATAGAGCACGAACAATACCTTGTGGGTATAGGAGCCATCGGCCACCGCGGTTTCGCTCTTGAAGAGGGTGAAACGGGTCTTCTCCGGAGCGAACGGACTGGATTCCAGGTTGTCCGGGGTGTTGAAGGTGACTCCTCCCATCAACAGCCGGGTCAACGAGCTGGAACGCAAACGGAAACCGCTGGCGTCAGCCACCAGATCCACGCCGCTGGTCTCCCAGAAACGGGTGTTTTCATGGATCAGGGCATTGTAGGGGGCCTGGATGAAGATCGGCAAGGTGACTCCCTTGTTGTCCTTGTTGAGTTCGTAACCGAGCACCTCACCCACGGGAATGTCCCGGAAGTAGACCGGTGAACCCGCGTCCAGGGAGCCCAGAGAGGGGGCTTCCAGCAGATACCGGGTGCCCGGAGCCCCGACCCGGACCTGGGGCGGGGTTTCCAGACCGCTGAACTCCCGCTGGGGGGTGCCGTGACCCGGTTCCATCTCGATGTGGGAACCGGCGACCAGGGTGCCGAGTCCCGAGATGCCCCGCAGGCTCAACCGGGGACGCACCACCCAGAATTTGGCGCCGCTGTTGAGGAACAATTCGGTCCCCTTGACCAGATTGGCCCGTACCCGCACATGGGTGAAATCCGGACTCAGCGTGACCGACTCCACCAGTCCCACCTCCACCTCCTTGTGCTTGATGCGGGTCTTGCCCGCCTCGATCCCTTCGGCGCTCTTGAAGGTGAGAGTGATGGAGGCTCCGGCCTCGGACCAGGTTTTGTACACCAGCCAGCCGCCGATCAGCAGGGCCACCACGGGCAGGATCCAGACCAGTTGCACTCTGCCCTGCCCATGCGTGACCACCGTGGCTTCGGGGAGCAGCGGAGCCGGTGGGGCAGGCTCGGCGGGGAGCGGATTTTCCGGTTCCATCGGGGGTTCGGCATTCATGGCGCATCTCGTTTGGATGGGTCCCAGATCAGCCTGGGATCGAAAGCGCGGGCGGCAAACAGGGTCAAAAGCACCACCGCCGCGAAAAAGGTGCCTCCGGTTTCAGGCCGGATGGTGGCCAGTGAGCCGAAATCCACCAGAGCGGAGAGAATCGATACCAGAAATATATCCACCATGGACCAGTGGCCAAAGGTCTCCAGCACCCGATACAGCACAGTGCGATCCCGGCGGCGGGCCGTGGAGCGGCGGCGCACCGCAAGCAGCAGAAACATCAATACCACGATTTTCATCACCGGCACCACGATGCTGGCGGTAAAGACCAGAATCGCCAACGGCCACATGCCGCTTTCGATGAGATGCTTGACGCCGCTCAAAATCGTATCCGGTTGTCCGCGTCCCATTTTGATCACGGTCATCACCGGATAGAGGTTGGCGGGAATGTAGAGCAGCGCCGCGGTCCAGAGCAAAGCCCAGGTGCGGGTGATGCTGTGGGGCTTGCGATGATGCAAGGTGGCGTGACAACGGCGGCATGACTGGCGGGCGTGGTTTTCCAAAGAGGCGAGCAACCCGCAGACATGACATGCCATCCAGGCGTTCGGATCGAATTCCGGCCCCGGGGTGGGCGGGGAGGCGGGCTGAAGACGTTCCCAGACCGCCCGGGGATTCAGGGTGGCCCGGGTCGCGGCGGAGACCACCAGCAGTCCGCAAAAGGCGTACAACGCCACCCCGGGCGCCACACTGGCCATGGAGGTCAGTTTGACATAAGCCACGAACAGTCCCAAGGTATAAACCCCCACCATGGCCCAGGGGGTCACGGCCAGAACCATCTTGAAGATCCGCGCCCCCTGCCAGGGGCGGCGCCCGAAATGCAGAGGCAGCAAAACGCCGGTCAATCCCAGCAGCATGAGCAAAGGAAACAGCATGCTGGTGGCCAGAACCAGCAGCGCCAGATCCCACATGCCGTAACGGGCCATGGCCAGCACCCCGTCCCACAGGGTGTTGCCCAGCATGCGTCCCCCCAGTTTCAGGGTCAACAGGGGCTGCCAGTTGGCAATCACGAAGAGAATCAGACCGGTAAGGGCCAAAGCCAGTCCGGTATCCAGGGATGCCCCCTGACGCCGGTCCAGCTCCGCCTGACAGCAGGGACAACACGCCACCCCTCCGGGAGGCAGCTCCGGCAGCCGACTGGCCGTCCCGCAATCGTGACAGAGGGTCCAGGCCGCCTTCATGGCGGAAAACCGGATGTTTGCGAATGGTTGTGTCGGCATTCCATTTGACGCGGCGTCCATCTGTTCTATAATGCAAACTGGCTTGAAGGATCACAGGCCCGGATCGATGCTCATGGGCTCTTTTGGCCCACAATTTGATCCACGGGACGAACCATCCTCCTTTTTTACCAGGAAATCCCCATGACGTCAAAAATCAACCTCCACGCCTGGGATCAAAAAATCGGCATCAGGGCCTCCCTGCGCGCCGTGGGCGTCCTGCTGGTGCTTTTGGCAATACTGGCCGCAGGCAATCTTTATTACGCCACCCAATTGAAAAGCGAAGATGCCGCCACCATCAATCTGGCGGGTCGGCAACGAATGCTCATCCAAAAGGCCACCAAGGAGTTCTTCGTTTATCTGGTCACCGGCGACCGGGCAGTCAAGAAACTGGCCGAGGAGTCCCTGACCACCTTCGACCTGACCCTCAAGGCCCTGATGAGCGGCGGCAACGCCCCCGCCACCCTGGATCGGGAACAGACCGCCTTTCTGGCCATGCTCGTCCCCACCCCGGAGGTGCTCGCCGATCTCCAGGGGGTGGCGGACCGCTGGGAGACCTTTCAGCGCCATGTCCGTTCCGGTCTGGCGGGCTCCGGCGATCTGGAGACCATCAAGAAAAATGTCATCGAAGAGAGCAACGTCATGCTCGGCGCCATGGAAAAGGCCGTGCAACGCATGACCGGACACTCCCTGCAAACCCATGAAAACGTGGTGGGCGCGGTCCGCATGTTGGTGTGGGTCAATCTGGGGATCGTGCTGACCGGGCTTTTGTTCCTGGGATGGCGCAACTGGTCCTTGAACCATCAGATCAACGACTTTTCCAGCCGCCTCGAAGCCTACTCCCAGGGCAACCTGGAGGTCCACTTCGTGGAAGGGTATGTCCCGGAACTGGAATTCATCGGTCAGAAATTCAACCTGGTCACCGAACAGATCACCCACTCGCTGCGGCAACAAAGACTTCAGGCCGAAAGCGTCATCGCCGTGGTCAACGAATTGATCCCTCTGCGGGAACTGTTGGCCGAGGACTCCCGGGGCACGGTGAATCTCTCCCAGCGGGTGCTGCAGCTCAATGACGACCTGGACCGGGAGACCCAGGAACTGAAAGTCAAGATCGACGCGGTGAAGGATAACATCAATACCGTCAATCATGTGGCCCATGAACTCTCCAGCAACGTCTCCTCCATCGCCGCCGCCTCCGAACAGGCCAGCGTCAACGTCACCACCATGGCCTCGGCTGCCGAACAGATGACCGCCAACATCGAAAACGTCAACACCAGTCTGGGACAGGTCAATCAGGCGGTGGGCACGGTCTCCTCGGCCATGACCCAGCTCACCTCCTCCCTGGGGGTGGTGCGGGAGCGGTGTCAACTGGCGGATCAACGCTCGGAAAAGGCCAACCAGAATGCCCGGCTCAGCCTGGGGGTGATGGATAAGCTGGCCGTGGCCGCCGGCGAGATCGGCAAGGTGGTGGGCATGATCAAAACCATCGCCGATCAGACCAACATGCTCGCCCTCAACGCCTCCATCGAGGCCGCGGGGGCAGGGGAGGCGGGCAAGGGGTTCGCCGTGGTGGCCAACGAGGTCAAGGAGCTGGCCCGGCAGACTGCAGACGCCACCCGCATGATCCACGAAAAAACTCGGGAGATCCAGAACAAAACCCGGGAGGCCGCCAATGTGACCCGGGATGTCACCACCCTGATCCAGCAGATCGCCGAAACCAACATGGAGATCACCCGTTCCGTGGATGATCAGGCCCGGGCCGTGGGCAACATCGCCCAGTCCATGCGCAACGTCACCCAGGCCGCCGACGAAGTGACCCGCAACGCCTCCGAACTGGCCATGGCCTCCCAGGAGGTGGCCCGCGCCGCCGTGGAAGCCGCCGCCGGTACCACGGAAATCGCCCGGGCCGCCTCCAACGTGGCTGTGGGGGCCTCCAACGTGGCCCAGGAGAGCACCGTGGCCCAGGAACGCACCCAGGAGTTGCAACTGGGCTCCGAGGAGATCTACATCGCTTCGGTCAATGTGCAGAAACAGGTGTTGCAGGCACTGGACTTGCAAGAGTTCCTCAACGGTTCCATCCATCACGCCGGCATGCTCACCAGCGTGGTTCAGGAGATCAGTCAGGCCCTCAAGCAGTGGGAGGAGGGTTTCTCCTACAGCGCATCCGCCTTCGATGTCCAGGCGGTCAAGAATGCCCATCTGAAATGGCTCGGCAAGCTGGAACATGTCATTCGCGGACGCGCCAAACTCAAGCCTGAAGAGGTGGCCAGCGGTCACGAATGCGCCTTTGGCAAATGGTACGACTCGGAAGGCACCTCCAGATTCGGTGCCATTTCCTTGTTCCAGGAGGTGGGACGGGTCCACATGCAGGTTCATGAGACCGCCCGTTCCGTGGTGGCCAAAGTCTCCAGACAGGAAAAAGAGGCCGCCATCGCCGAAATGGATGAGTTCCAGAAACTGCGCTCCCAGATGTTCGCCCTGTTGGATCAGCTGTTCATGTCCAGGGAGGCCAATGAGGTGATCAAGGCCTTGAAAAATCGTGGTGTGGCGTGAATCTCCTCGTGAAGGGGCTGTGCAGGGTTTGCGGCGTGCGTGATTTGGATTGACCTGGCCGGCGAATCTCCCCATCATGTGCCCCCTTTTGCAGCGCATCCGCTGCTGGAGGCCTTGTTTTACTTACAGGGGTCCAGGGGGATTATCCCCCTGGTGGGATCCAAGGGCGAAGCCCTTGGTGGGGTCCAGGGGCGAAGCCCCTGGTGGGATCCAAGGGCGAAGCCCTTGGGACTTTAAAACATAAAAATTTCCTGGATTGTCTTCATGTTTTAAAACCCTGGAAGAGGAATCCCCCAGACCCCTGTTTTTTTTAAAAAATTGACATCTCGAAACAGGCGCGATTGATTGGAGTTCGAAAAGTGGCAGTCAAGATTCAAAACAGAATCGTGGGATTTGAAGTGGCGGTTCACAAGAGCGATGAGGTTCCCCCCCCGCCGGATCCGACTCCGGAACCCGAGCCTGTGACCCCGGTCTCCCGGCCCACCGCCGAGGTGATCCAGTTGCAGCCGGTGTTGCGCCGTCCGGAGGATCTGGAGGGGAGCACCTACAAGATCAAGACGCCGCTCTTCGAGCATGCCTTTTACGTGACCATCAACGATATCGTGGTCAACGGCCGGCGGCGGCCTTTCGAGATTTTCATCAACTCCAAGAACATGGACAACTTCGCCTGGATCGTGGCCCTGACCCGGGTCATGTCCGCAGTGTTCCGGCATGGGGGGGATGCCACGTTTCTGGTGGAGGAGATGCGTTCGGTGTTTGATCCCCGGGGCGGCTATTTCAAGCCCGGGGGCAAGTACATGCCCAGTCTGGTGGCGGAGATCGGCGAATGCATCGAACGGCATCTGATCAAGATCGGCATGTTGCATCCCCCGGAGGTCTCCCCGGATCTGGCGGCCAAGCGTCAGGCCGTGCAGGAGAGGGGGGCTTTGGGCAACTCCCAGTGTCCCAAATGTGGTCAGTTCTCCGTGACCCGTCTGGATGGCTGCGATACCTGCCTGGAGTGCGGCTACTCCAAGTGCGGTTGATCCGGCGGCAATGCGGGACAAAGGGGCCGGAAAGGCGCCTCTGCGCGGCTTTGTTGGGCGCGTCAAGGGCATTGCTTCGCAATTCCCTTGACGCGTTCAACGCGACATCCCAGGGGACTCATTCCTGGATCCCACCCCAGGGACAATCCCCCCTATAAAACGACGCCTTCCAAAACAGGCAATTCTACTCCTCGTCCCGCTCTTCCTCGCCCTCTTTTTTCTTGCGCAAACGCTGATTGAGCGCCTGACGAGAGATGCCAAGAAAATTGGCCGCCACACCCTGATTGTTGCCGGAACGCAACAAGGATTCGGCAATCAAATCCCGCTCCACCTCCTTCAAAGTAGGCAGACGACCGGAAATGCCGCGAAACAGTCCCCCACCATCCCCCAAAGGCGCCGGAACCACCGGCAAGGGCGGCCCGGATGCTGTCCGAATGGCCTTTTTCAACGCATCCATGGGCAACTCCCCCTGACCGGCCCGAACCACGGCATCAAAAATCATGGCGCGCAACTGCCGGACATTGCCCGGATAGTGCCCGGAAGCCAACAACGCAAAAAAACCGGCAGGCAACTCGGGAGGCTCGTTCCGCCCCAGACTCTGGGCGGCTTCGGCCAGAAAATGTCGCGCCAAAGGAGCGATATCCTCCGGACGCTCCCGCAACGGCGGAATCTCGATGCGATGCACCTGCAAACGAAAATAGAGATCGGAACGGAATCTCTCTTCCGCCATCATGGCTTCCAGATCCCGATGGGTGGCGCACAGAATCCGGGCGTCACTGACCCGGGCCACATCCGATCCCAAAGGATAATATTTGCGCTCCTGCAACAGCCGCAGCAACTTGACCTGTGAAGTCTGTCCCAGATCGCCGATCTCATCGAGAAACAGCGTTCCCCGGGTGGCCTTGGCGATCAGTCCGGTCCGGGAGTCGTCCGCGCCGGAATAAGCCCCCTTTTTGTGGCCGAACAGGGTATCGGCAAACAGCGCATCATCCAGACCCGCGGCGTTGACCGATACCAGTTCACCGCTCCGCCCGCTCACCCGGTGCAACGCCTCGGCGATCAGCTCCTTGCCCACCCCGGTCTCACCGGTGATCAGTACCGGTTCGTTGGTGTGGGCAATGGACTCCACATACTGAAACACGGCGCGCATCTTGGAACTGGCGGTGACAATGGCGGCAAAGGCATCCGCATGTTCCAGGCGTCCCGACAACAGGGAACGTTTCAACGCCCCCACCTGACGCCGCAGGGCGCGCCACTCCAAAGCCTTTTGCACACAAGCCACAAAACGGTTTTCATCCGCCGGTTTGACCAGAAAATCGAAGGCGCCATCCTTCATGCAATCCACGGCGGTGGATACCTCGTCGGTGGCGGTCATGACGATCACCGGCGTTTCCGGATGACGCTGCACGATTCTGGGCAACAGTTCGTCCCCGGACAGATGGGGCATGACCAGATCCAACACCACGGCAGTCACCTCATGATTTTCCATCATGGGCAGCAACGTGCGGCTGTCCTCCAGGGTGACAACCCGACCCAGCCCGGCGCCGCGCAATACGTACGAGGCGGCCAGCAGAATGGATGGGTCGTCATCCACCAGGACAATGAGGGGATCTTCGGATACGGACCAGGCGTTCATGCGTTGTGCTCGTGACCAAAAAACACAACCCTTTCGGAATGTGTTGTTTTACCAATAGGGGTCCAGGGGGATTATCCCCCTGGTGGGGTCCAGGGGCGAAGCCCTTGGGACTTTAAGCCTTTGGCGCGCTT
>JADGAB010000141.1 GCA_015232245.1 Magnetococcales bacterium
AAAAGCAAAGTCCCAAGGGCTTTGCCCTTGGATCCCACCAGGGGGATAATCCCCCTGGACCCCTATCAGTAAAACAACGCATCCCGAAATGGTTGCGGTTTAACATGAATCGCTCGTCCCGGAACGCCAAGAATGACGTTTCATATCCCGGACCAACCGGGTATACTGCAATCAACCATGCCGACTACAGGAGAACCGTCATGACTCATGCTGTGACTTTTGACGATATTCGAGAAATGTTCCGGGAAACCAGCCGCCAGTTCCAGGAAATGGTCCGCGAGGACCGGGAGCGACGGGCGGAACTCGACCGCAAGTTCCAGGAGACCGACCGGCGCATGCAGGAGACCGACCGCCAAATGCAGGAGACCGACCGGCGCATGCAGGAGACCGACCGGCGCATGCAGGAGACCGACCGCCAAATGCAGGAGACCGACCGGCGCATGCGGGAGACCGACCGCAAATTGGACCGGCTTGGTGGACGTTTGGGAGAGTTTGTGGAGGGATTGATCGCCCCGGCCTGCAAAACCCTGTTTGCGCAACGAGGCATTCCGATTCACAAGGTCAGCCGACGGGTGGAGGCCGACCTGCCGGGCGGACGTCACATGGAGATCGACCTGTTTGTCGTGAATACCGATGCCGTGGCATTGGTGGAGGTCAAAAGCAAGCTCACGACAGACGATGTGCGGGAACATGTGAACCGCATGTCGGAATTCAAGGAATTTTTCCCGGAATATGCCAACAAGCGGGCGATTGGCGCGGTGGCTGGCATGGTGATTGAAGAAAACGTCACCCTTTTTGCCATCCGTCAGGGGCTGTTCGTCATCGAGCAGGCAGGGGATACCTTGCGGATGGCCAATGATGAGGCTTTTGTGCCACGCGCCTGGTAGCCAAACCGCACCCATCCTGGAATATATTGTTTTACTTGCAAGCGTCCAGAGGGATTATCCTTGCTGGCGGGGTCCGGAAATGATCTCCTTGCCCCTTTGAATTATTAAATTTCCCGCAAGAACCGCTTTCCTAAACCACAAGAAGCTGATCCGGAGTCCACCAGGTATAGACTGCCGGCAATCCACGAAAGCGTTGGTCTTCATCCATGCCATAGCCCACCAGTCGGACATCCGGGACTTCATAGCCGAGGAAATCCAGGGGCAGAGGATCCACATCGTGGACGGTTTTGTGCAGCAGCACCGCCACCCGGATCGAGGCCGGGTGACATTCGCTCTGCAACCAGCGGTGCAGACGCTTCAGACTGCCGCCGCTGTCCACGAGCATATCCACCAGCAGCAGATGACGATTGCGCAAAAACTCCTGATCCTCGATGGTCATCACCACCCGGGGATCCCTGGAACGGGCATGGACAAACACCACGGGAATGGGCTTGGAGAGGGCGCGCAACAGATCGCTGCCAAAAAGAAACGCCCCCTTCATCACCACCACCATCACCGGTTCCTCTTCGGGAGGCAAGGCAGCGATCACCTCCTGATCGATCCGCCGGGCCATCTCCGCCACCGCCTCGCGGATGCGTTCCGCATCCAGCATGACCATCATGTGATCCAAGGGCTCCATCCTGCCAATCCTCCCGGAGGCTTGAAACCGCACCCATGTCGGATGCGGTTTAAGACGGTTCAGCCGTCCCGTTTCAGGAAACGACTCAGGAAATTCAAATCATAGCGTCCGCGCACAAAGGCCCCATCCCGCAGGATCCGCTGATGCAACGGCAAGGTGGTCTTGACCCCACCGATCACATATTCGTCCAGGGCGCGACGCATGCGAGCCACGGCCTCGGTGCGGTCCGCGCCATGCACGATGAGTTTGCTGATCAAGGAATCATAATAAGGCGGAATCCGGTAGCCCGCATAGGCCCCGGAATCGACCCGCACCCCGCCCCCCCCCGGGGGGTGATATTCGGTGATCAGACCCGGAGAGGGAATGAAACGGTCCGGATCCTCGGCGTTGATGCGACACTCGATGGCGTGCCCGGTAAAACGCACCTGCTCCTGGGTCAGGGCCAGGGGCAGACCGGCGGCCACACGGATCTGCTCCTTGACCAGATCCAGACCGGTGACCATTTCCGTCACCGGGTGTTCCACCTGAATGCGGGTGTTGACCTCGATGAAGTGGAACTTGCCTTCGGACTGAAGGAACTCGAAGGTGCCCGCGCCGGTATAGCCCACGGCAAGCGCCGCCCGGGTGGCCAGACGACCAAGATGTTCCCGTTCTTCCGGAGTGACCATGGGAGAGGGGGACTCTTCCAGGATCTTTTGATGGCGACGCTGCAACGAGCAGTCCCGCTCTCCCAGATGAATGGCATGGCCGTGCTTGTCCGCCAGGATCTGGATCTCCACATGCCGGGGATTTTTCAAGAACTTTTCGATATAGACCTCATCGTTCTTGAAAAACTGCTGAGCCTCGTTGCGGGCCACGGTATAGCTGTTGATGAGGGCGGCATCGGTGTGGACCACCTTCATGCCCCGCCCGCCGCCGCCGCCGGAAGCCTTGATGATCACCGGGAAACCAATCTCCCGGGCCACTTTCAGGGCCATCTCCTCGTTGTGGACCGCGCTGGATGAGCCCTGCACCACCGGGACACCCGCCTCGATCATGGCCTGACGGGCGCGCACCTTGTCGCCGAGCAGACGGATCACCTCCGGTTCCGGACCGATGAAGGTCAGACCGGAAGCCTGGATGATTTCGGCGAAGGCGGCGTTTTCCGACAGAAAGCCATATCCGGGATGGATGGCCTGGGTATCGGTGATCTCGGCGGCGGCCATGATGGCGGCCACGTTGAGATAGGAGTCCATGGAGGGAGGAGGACCGATGCAGACCGATTCATCCGCCAGTTTGACGTGCATGGCCTCCGCATCCGCGGTGGAGTGGACCGCCACGGTCTGGATTCCCAGTTCCTTGCAGGCGCGATGGACCCGCAAGGCGATCTCTCCCCGGTTGGCGATCAGGATTTTATTGAACATGGGCATGTCGTCAACTCGGCTCTACCAGAAACATCTCTTCCCCGTATTCCACGGGTGTGGCGTTCTCCTTGACGATACTCACCACCCGGCCACTCACTTCCGACTCGATTTCGTTCATGAGCTTCATGGCTTCGATGATGCACACCACCTGACCTTTTTTCACCACATCCCCCAGTTTCACGAAGGGGGCGGACTCCGGCGAGGCGGCCTTGTAGAAGGTGCCCACCATGGGCGCGGTGATGGCGACCGTGGTTTCCCGTCCATCTTCGGCGTTGGTCGTGGGCATGAACGAAGCCGGCGAAGGCAGCGCCACGGCGGGAAACGATACCGGGGATGGACGGGGAATGATGGGCGGCGGCGGCACAGGCGCGGCCTGGGCCGTGGCCCGGGTGATGCGCAGGGAACGCCCTTCCTCCTTGATTTCCACCTCGGCCACATCCGTATCGGACAAAAACCGAATGAATTGACGAATCTCTCTCAGATCAAAAGCCATGTTGACCTTATCCTCGGTTGCTGATCTCACGCCCGGGCCGCCAGACGGCGTACGCCGGCATCCAGGGCAAACAGATAACCATCCGCTCCCAATCCGACGATCACCCCTTCGGCGATATCGCTCACATGGGAGTGATGCCGGAACGGTTCCCGCCGGTGAATATTGCTCAGATGCACCTCGATCACCGGAATCTTCACAGCCAGCAGCGCATCCCGTATGGCCACGGAGGTGTGGGTGTAGGCCGCCGGATTGATGACGATCCAATCCGTCACCCCCATGGCCTCCTGAATCCGTTCCACCAAAGCCCCTTCGTGATTGGACTGAAAAAATGCCACTTCGACTCCCAACGCCTCGGCCCGGAGGCGACAGGCGCTTTCGATGTCCGCCAGGGTCATGGCCCCGTAGAGACCGGTCTCCCGCTGTCCCAACAGGTTGAGATTGGGACCGTTGATGATCAGAATCCGCCAGGGACGGGTCGGTGACGCATTCATCCGGACAAAGCCTCCTGCCACTTCAACAGCCGGGCCAGCAACCGGGCCCGACGGGGATCACGGAAACCGGGTCCGGCCAGGTCCCACTCTCCGGCCATGGTTTCCAGACGGGCCACATGACGTTCCGGGCCGGTCAAACGCCGCCAGGCGCGCCGGATGCGCAATCCGGCAAGCCAGGACTCCAGCGCGCCGCACCACTCCGGCTCCTCCCGGCAGGAGGGCACAGGTCGCCGACTCCAGAGAGCGGCCCACTCCTCCAGCCGTTTTCTGGCCGCCAGGTCCGCGTGGGCATCGTCCAGCACCCGCATGGCGCGCCGATAGGCTGCCAGAGGGGCGGCGCCCAGTTGCCCCAGCGCCGTTTGCAACCGGGCATCCCAGAGTTCGGGATCCAGGGCGAGCAGACGGGCCAACACCAGCCAGCGGGCGGCCACCTCCGGAGTGGCGGCAATCCGCTCCTCCAGAAGGGTCCGGGCATCCTCCAGACGTCGCTTTTGCACCCGACGGAGCAGATCAGAGAGAGCCTGTTCCTCGGAGGAAGGATGATCCGTCATTTCCGCCTCATGTGAAGACCCTTGCGCGCCAACCGGACAATGGGGACAATGACGGCTGACTGACGGGCCTTGGCAGCGAGATGGGAGCGCCCATATTTATAAGTTTATCGAAAATCAAACCATCAAGGCAACGGATTGTAAACCATGATGCGCTGCAACGCCATTGCGCATGAGAAGATCCGGGTCGGGATGTCCACTTTTGGAAAGAACGCGGGGGTCTGGGGGATTCCTCCCCCAGGGTTTTGACTTTGCTTCTGGCGTGTTTTACAAAGAAATCTCTTCACGCACCGCGTGAAAGAATTTTGCGCGCCGCCTTGGGCGCCTTTGCCAAAAGGAAAAAGGCGCCGCCTGCGGCGGCTTTGTTGGGCGCGCACGGGAACTGCTGCGCAATTTCCTTTTGCAAAAGCGCGCCAACGGCTTAAAATTCCAGGGGAATAATCCCCCTGGACCCCTGAAAGCAAAACAACACATCTGAAACAGAGAACCGACATGCGCATCCTGCTGAATGGAGATACACGGGACTTTCCCGAGGCCATCACCCTCACCACCCTGTTGGAGAGCCTGGAACTGGATGCCCGCCGGGTGGCGGTGGAACGCAACCTGGAGGTGGTGCCCCGGGAACGGTACGCCGCAACCACTCTGACCGAGGCGGACCGGGTGGAGATTGTCCATTTCATCGGCGGCGGCATGGAAACGCCCCCCTCCGACCCCCTGGTGATCGCAGGACGGAGTTTCCGGAGTCGTCTGCTGGTGGGCACCGGGAAATACCGGGATTTCGAGGAGACCGCCCGGGCCGTGGAAGCCTCGGGGGCGGAGATCGTCACCGTGGCGGTGCGCCGGGTCAACGTGAGCGATCCCAAGGCTCCCATGCTCACGGATCATCTGGATCCGAAGAAATATCTCTATCTGCCCAACACCGCCGGCTGTTTCACCGCCGACGAGGCGGTGCGCACCCTGCGTCTGGCCCGGGAGGCCGGAGGGTGGAATCTGGTGAAACTGGAAGTGCTGTCGGATCCGAAATACCTCTGGCCCAACAATCCGGAAACCCTCATCGCCGCAGAGCGACTCATCGCCGAAGGATTCGAAGTGATGGTCTACACCACGGACGATCCTTATTTATGCAAACGGTTCGAAGAGATGGGATGCGTGGCGGTGATGCCATTGGCCGCCCCCATCGGCTCCGGGCTCGGGGTGCGCAACCCCTACACCATCCGGATCATCGTGGATGAGGCCAAGGTGCCGATCCTGGTGGATGCGGGGGTGGGATGCGCCTCGGACGCGGCCATCGCCATGGAACTGGGGTGCGACGGGGTGTTGATGAATACCGCCATCGCCAGCGCCAAGAATCCGATCCTGATGGCCACGGCCATGAAAAAAGCGGTGGAGGCCGGACGGGCCTCGTATCTGGCAGGCCGCATGCCGCGCAAACTCTACGCCACCGCATCGAGCCCCCTGGATGGACTTTTCCTCTGAGATTCCCCCGGAACCGGCCAACTCCGCAGGCCCGGTCTGGGACTGCCGCTGGCCGGATCCGGTGGCCATCAAGGTGAGCGCCACCCGGATTCTGCGCACCCTGCCGGAAGATTCCCCGGAGCTCAACCCACGACTGGCCATCACCGTGGAGATGGAAATGAGCGAGGATCTGCATGGCGAGGTGACCGCCCTGCTGGTCACGCCGTGGGCGGTGGAACGGATCCACTGGCATCCGGCGCATCTGGGGGTCGATCCGCCGGTGCGTCACGCCATCCCCCTGGAGGTCAACGCCTCGGGCCGGGTGGCGGCGGGTCAGGGGGTATTGCTGGAACTCGACGGCGGCAACCGCCTGCTTCCGGTGGTGATCGCCTGGGAACCGGAGACCGGTCACTATTTTGTCGAGACCCTGCTGCACCACACCCAGGGATACGACACCGCCCGGTCCGCCCTGGACGCGGCTCTGGGCAAACCGCTGAGCCGTCCCGTAACCCAGTCGATCACCTCCACCATGCACCGGGAGGTGAGTCGCCGTGGGTTGTTGAAATTCTGGCGCAGCTGATTGACAATAATGGCACACGGATTGCTGCTAGACCGGTATAGAACAGGTTATGTCATGGATCTGTCAGCCGGGAAAGCGACACGATAACGGTTTGAAATGAAACGATAAGTCGGCATTAAGGAAAGCTTAAGCAAAAAAAGTGCCGATCTGTCAAACAAAAAAAACCGCACAAATTTGAATTTTTCGTGAGACTTTTCCCTGTTTTTACGGTATCATGGCTAAAATGTGGTTCAAACACTTATTATCGCCTTAAATCAGTCAGCAAAAGGAGACTTAATCATGAAGGGTTACAAAATCATCCCCGTTCTGTTGCTCGCTGGAGTCCTCGGCAGCACCCTGCCCGGCTGTGCCACCCAACCCGCCGCCGATCAGGCCGACATGCAGGCTGAAGCCGCACGCAATGCCCGCATCGAAGCCGAACGGGCCGACGCCGCTCGCATGAAAGCCGAGCGCGATGCCGAAGCCGCCCGTCAGGAAGCCGAAGCAGCTCGTCAAGAAGCCGAGCGGGTCAAAAAGACCTTCCGCAAGAGCCTGAACAAGAAGTAATCACCCTCCGCGCTCCTCGCGGGCGCTTGAAGGTGAATCCAATGCCGTTGACGGCTGCATGGCCGTCACGAAAAGTTTTGTGGACCACATTCGTCATTGTCAGCCATGGGCTTGCAAACAACGAACGCAGGCACAATCGTAACATACGGCACTCCGCCATGGTTGACCCCGACATTATGCTCGGCGGTCAACCATGGTGGAAGCTTCAAAAATCTCCCCTACCCCAGATACTTCGACAGCCACGGCCCCACCCGTTCCGCCACGGGCAGAGGCAGGCGTTTCCACAACTGGATGAAATAGCGATATTTCGGATTCATGGGATTGTTCTCCGGCAATCGGCTGGCCTGAACCAGACGGTAGCGGTAGTGCAACGGCTCCGGGGTGAATCCGTAGTACCGTTTGAAATCAAAGGAGCCGGAGCCCAGCTTGCTGCGTCCGAAGTCGAACAGTCGCGCCCCCCTGTCTGCGGCCCGGGTCATCAATTCCCAGTACATGAAGGCCATGGCGCCGGTGGAACGGGCGGCGGGAGTGCCTCCCCCGTAATAGGGACAGACCTGATCGCGAAAATGAAAGCTCACCACCGTTGCCACGCTCTGCCCCTGGTGTTCGATGCGCAGTCCCGTGCAATCCGCGCCAAAGCGGGCTTTCAATTCCCGGAACAGCCGACGGGGAAAGACCGGTGTTCCCAGATTGCGGACGCTTTCGGCGTAGATGTCAAAGCAGCGTTCACCGATCTGTTCATCCACCACAGCGGTCAGGCCGTGTTGCAGTCCACGGCGCACCTCTGCCCGCTGTTTGCGGGGAATGGCCAAAAGGTTGATTTGCGGATCCGCCGAGATGGTCTTGCGAAAAGTGTAATAGAGCTCTTTGGCGCTCCAGTCCGGGCGGCGCGGGGTAAGATTGCGGCACTCCAGCCAATCCACCTGTTTTTCCACAGCCAGGGTTTCGGCCCGGGCTTCCAGGGCCAGGCGGGCGGATTCAGTCAGAGCGGCGACCCCTCCATAGACACAGAAGGGAGTGGAGACCAAAGCGTTGCCGAACAGGCGGCTTTTGACCTGCACCAGAGGCAACACGCCCTGGATGGTTCCATCCGGAGTGCGGGCCAGCAGGTAATGGGTCTGATGATGAAACACCTCTTCCATCACCCCTTTCCAGCCCACCCGATGAAAAAAGGTGGCTTCCGGGCAATGTTCCACGAACCGGTCCCAGGCCGTTTCATCCCCGGAGTCCAAGACGATCACTTCCAGACAAGCATCCATAGGAAGATTAATCCTTTACTTATAGGGGTCCAGGGGGATTATCCCCCTGGTGGGGTCCAGGGGCAACGCCCCTGGTGGGGTCCAGGGGCAACGCCCCTGGT
>JADGAB010000142.1 GCA_015232245.1 Magnetococcales bacterium
CGGCAGGCCGCGAAGCGGCGCCTTTTCAGTCGTGCGTCCCGCATTGCCGCCTGGTCGGAAAGTCAACATCCCGAAACGGATACGGTTTGAAACGGCAAAAAAAGGTGTGTCAGGTGGCGCGCGTCATGCGTCCGGTCCCAGGGTGACCAGCAGATCCTTGGTTTCCACCTGATCGCCGGTGGCCACATGGATTTCCGCCACAACCCCATCCTGTCCGGCACAAATGGCGGTCTCCATTTTCATGGCCTCCAGGGTCAGCAGCAGATCCCCACGGGAGACCTTCTGCCCTTTGCCCACGGCAATGGCGCCAACACCACCCGGAATCGGCGCGCCCACCTGCAGGGGATCGCCGTCTTTGGCTTTGGGGGTGGCCCGTTTCGGACCGGTCTGGGCCCGGTTGGTGATGAGAATCGAGCGGGGCTGACCGTTGACCTCGAAAAACACCTTGACCACCCCATCCCGGTCCGGCTCCGAGGTGGTGATGAACTGAATCAGCAGCACCTTGCCCGGTTCCTGCTGGACCAGGACCTCCTGTCCGGGCTCCATGCCGTAAAAGAAAACCGTGGAAGGAAGACGGCTCACATCCCCAAAGGACTGACAGTGACGCATGAACTCCCCGAAAACCTGGGGATACATCAGATGGGCGGCCAGTTGGGCATCGCTGACCATGCCGCCGGTCAAATGGGCGATCTGTCCGCGCTGCTCCTCCAGGTCGGTATCCGGCAGCACCGCGCCGGGACGGACGGTCATGGGGATCTGATTCTTGAGCACCTTGCGCTGCAGAGCCTCGGGGAATCCCCCCGGAGGCTGTCCCAACTCCCCCCGGAAATACTGCACCACCGATTCGGGAAAAGCGATCTCCCGTTCCGGATTGAGCACATCCTCCCGGGTCAACTGGCTGGTGACCATCATCAGGGCCATGTCGCCGACCACCTTGGAACTGGGAGTCACCTTGGGGATGTCGCCGAACATCTCGTTGACCGTGGCATAGGCCCGGGCCACCTGCTCCCAGTGGGACTCGATCCCCAGAGAGCGGGCCTGCTGACGCAGATTGGTGAACTGTCCGCCAGGCATCTCGTGGAGATAGACCTCCGAGGCCCCGGAATACTGCCGGCTCTCGAAGGCGGAATAGTGACGCCGCACCTGCTCCCAGTAGGTGGAGATGGAACGGATCACGTCGATGCTCAGACCGGTATCCTGGGGGGTGTTGCGCAACGCCTCGACGATGGAACCCAGACTCGGCTGGGATGTGGCGCCGCTCATGGCGTCCATGGCCGCGTCCACCGCGTCCACGCCCGCGTCGATGGCCGCCAGCACGCTGGCCGCGGAGATGCCGCTGGTATCGTGGGTGTGGAAATGGATGGGCAGACCGATCTCCTCCTTCAGCGCCTTGACCAGCACCCGGGCGGCGTTGGGCTTGAGCAGTCCGGCCATGTCCTTTATGCCCAGAATGTGGGCTCCGGCGGCCTCCAACTCCCTGGCCATGTCCACATAATACTTCAGGGAGTACTTGGTCCGTTTCGGATCGTTGATGTCGCCGGTGTAGCAGATGGCCGCCTCGCAGAGTTTGTCCTGCTCGTTGACCGCATCCATGGCCACCCGCATGTTGTCCACCCAGTTGAGGGAGTCGAACACCCGGAAGAGATCCACCCCCCGTCCCGCGGCCTGCTTGATGAAAAAGCGCACCACGTTGTCCGGATAGTTGGTGTAGCCCACCCCGTTGGCGGAACGCAGCAGCATCTGCAACAACAGATTGGGCATCTGCTCCCGAAGGTGATGCAACCGCTCCCAGGGACACTCCTTGAGAAACCGCATGGTCACATCGAAGGTGGCCCCACCCCAGCACTCCACCGAAAACAGGGAAGGCATCAGCCGGGCATAGGCCGGCGCGATGGCCAGCAGGTCGAAAGTGCGCAGCCGGGTGGCCAGCAGGGATTGATGGGCATCCCGCATGGTGGTGTCGGTGATCAGGGTGCGTTTCTGCTCCAGCATCCACTGGGAGAATTTTTTCGGCCCCAGTTCATCCAGCAGATCCCGGCTGCCGTGGGGAATCTCCTCGTGCTCGTCGAATCTCGGCACCGCGGGTCGGGCGATGGTATCGGGTTTGGGCAGTCCCTTGGTCTCCCGGTTGCCGTTGACCACCACATCGGCGATGTATTGCAACAGACTGGCATGGGTGTCCTGCCGTTCCGGGGCCTTGAACAGGGAGGGTGTCTGGTCGATGAAGGTGGTGACATACTCCCCGTTGCGGAACTTCTCATGGCGCACCACCCGGCTGAGAAAGCCGAGATTGGTTTTCAGGCCGCAGATGCGGAACTCGTGCAACGCCCGGTCCATGCGCTGGATGGCTGCGTCCGAGGTGGCGGCCCAGGCGGTGATCTTGACCAGCAGCGAGTCATAGAACGGCGTGATGCGCGCCCCGCTGTAGGCGGTTCCGGCGTCCAGGCGGATGCCAAAACCGGCGGCGCTGCGGTAGTCGGAGATGCGACCGTAGTCCGGCGTGAAATTGTTTTCCGGATCCTCGGTGGTCACCCGGCACTGCAGGGCATGCCCGTGCAGGGCGATGTTCTCCTGGAAGGGCAGACAACGGGTGCCCAGAGGATACCCCTGGGCCACCAGGAGTTGCGCCTGCACCAGATCGATGCCGGTCACCTCCTCGGTGACGGTGTGTTCCACCTGGATGCGGGGATTGACCTCGATGAAAAAGAACTGTCCGGTATCGACATCCTGCAAGAACTCCACGGTGCCGGCGTTGCGGTAGTTGACCGCCCTGGCCAGATTCAGGGCGTAGCCGCACAACTGGGCGCGCTGCTCCGGATTGAGATACAAGGCCGGGGCCCGTTCCACCACCTTCTGGTTGCGGCGCTGCACGGTGCAGTCCCGCTCGAAGAGATGCACGATGTTGCCATACTGATCCCCCAGGATCTGCACCTCCACATGACGGGCGCGGCGTACCAGTTTTTCCAGATAGACCGCCCCGTTGCCAAAGGCGGTGGCCGCCTCGCGGCTGCCGGTCCGCACCTGTTCCAGAAGCTGGTCCGGGGTTTCGATCACCCGCATGCCCCGTCCGCCGCCGCCCCAGATCGCCTTGAGCATCAGGGGATAACCGATGCTCTCGGCCATGACGCGGATCTGCTCCGGATCCTCCGGCAGGGTGCCGGTGGCGGGCATGACCGGCACACCGGCCTCCACGGCGATGCGCCGGGCTTCCACCTTGTCCCCGAGAAGTCGCATGGCCTCCGGGGTGGGCCCCACGAAAATGATGCCCTCCTTGCGGCAGGCTTCGGCGAAGTCCGGGTTTTCCGACAGGAATCCATACCCGGGATGGATGGCGTCCACCCGGACATCACGGGCGATGCGCAAAATATCCTGGATATCCAGATAGGCGGCGATCGGACGCTTTCCAGCGCCGACCTGATAGCTCTCATCCGCCTTGTAGCGGTGCAGAGAATAGCTGTCCTCTTTGGCGTACACGCTCACCGTGGAGATGTTCATTTCGGTGGCGGCGCGGATGATCCGGATGGCGATCTCGCCGCGATTGGCAACCAACAGGCGTTTGAAAGGTTTTGCTTCGATCATGGGCGTCTATCCTTTGCATGCGGTCGAGGTGCTCCCATTTACAGGTTAAACGCATTTTCCGGCTGCGCCAAGTGACCAGCCCTGACATAAGAATTTTTTGTTGGTTATCTCCGGTTTCGCGTTTTGTTTCCCGCGGTTCCCGGTTAACATGGAGCGGCTTTTTTCACCGTTCACCGCACGCTTGCCTGGAATTGCCAAAACCTATGGAACCGACCACGCTGACTGCCCTCTCCCCCCTGGATGGACGCTATGCCCGACAGATGACCACCTTGCGTCCGGTGTTTTCCGAATACGGCCTGATCCGGCGTCGCGTCGCCGTGGAGCTGGGCTGGCTGAAGGTTCTGGCTGCGGAGCCGGCCATTCCCGAGGTGCCGCCGTTCTCTTTGGAGACCGCGCGCCGGTTGGACCAGGTGCTGGAGGCGTTTTCCGAGGCGGACGCCGCCCGGATCAAGGAGATCGAACGGACCACCAATCACGATGTCAAGGCGGTGGAGTATTTTCTCAAGGAGCGCCTCGACGGAGTGGTCTCCGGAGCAGTGCTGGAATTCATTCATTTTGCCTGCACTTCCGAGGACATCAACAATCTGGCCCACGGTCTGGCCCTGGCGGAGGCGAAAGAGACCATTCTGCTGCCGGCCATGGAACGGGTGATCGCCGGGGTGGCGGTCCTGTCGGCGCGCTATCGGGATCTGCCCATGCTCGCCCGCACCCATGGACAACCGGCCTCTCCCACCACCCTGGGCAAGGAGATGGCCAACGTCGCCCGGCGGCTGCGGCGGCAGCGGGACGAACTGAACCGCGTGACCATTCCGGGCAAGATCAACGGGGCGGTGGGCAATTTCAACGCCCATGTGGTGGCCTATCCGGAGGTGGACTGGCCGACGCTGGCCGAGGGGTTCGTCACCTCCCTGGGGCTGACCTATCAGCCCCTCACCACCCAGATCGAACCCCATGACGGCATCGCGGAACTCTTCCACGGGGTGATGCGTTTCAATACCGTGCTGCTGGATTTCGACCGGGACATCTGGGCCTATATCGGGATGGGCTATTTCAAGCAGAAACTGCGCGCCGGCGAAGTGGGCTCCTCCACCATGCCCCACAAGGTCAATCCCATCGATTTCGAGAACTCCGAAGGCAATCTGGGTCTGGCCAACGCGGTGCTGGATCACCTGGCGGCCAAGCTGCCGGTCTCCCGGCTGCAACGGGATCTCACGGACTCCACGGTATTGCGCAACGTAGGCGTGGGCCTGGGATACACCCTGCTGGGGTACGATTCGGCCCTGAAGGGAATCGGCAAGCTGGAAGCCGAACCGCACCGGCTGGCGGCGGATCTGGAAAACGCCTGGGAGGTGCTGGCCGAACCGATCCAGACCGTGATGCGCCGGTACGGTCTGGAGAAACCCTACGAGCGTCTCAAGGATCTGACCCGGGGTCGGGCCATCACCCGGGAGGGGATCCACGCCTTCATCCAGACCCTGGAGATCCCCGACGAAGCCAAATCCCGCCTCCTGGCCCTGACCCCGGCCAGCTACATCGGACTGGCGGTGACACTGTGCGATCAGGAGACGTAAAAAGAACGCTTCATCCTGGCTGACCGACAATGCGCAGCCAACGATGACGGCAACTTGACCGTGAAGCGTTTTTCTCCCATTATCGGTCCGCCAGAGTTTCACCCGGTTGCACGCAATAGGGGTTGCGTCGGCTTGGAGTGGATCTGAACAGGATTTGTTCCATTTCCATAATGCTTCAGGAGGCTTTCTATGCAGATCGGCATTCCCAGAGAGATTTACCCAGGGGAACGACGGGTGGCAGCCAGCCCGGATTCCGTCAAACAGTTCATCAAGCTTGGCTTCACCGTGGTCGTGGAGAGCAATGCCGGTCAGGAGGCCAATTTCTCCGATGAGGTGTTCCAGGAAGCCGGCGCGACCATCGCACCGGATGCCAAATCCCTCTGCGCAGCGGCGGATATCATCCTCAAGGTGCGGGCTCCCATGGCCGCCGCGGACGGCAAGTCCCACGAGGCCGATCTGCTCAAAGCGGGTCAGACCCTGATCAGCTTCATCTGGCCTGCCCAGAACAAGGAACTCATGGATCGCCTGGCCGGTCTGGGCGTCACCGTCCTGGCCATGGATTCGGTGCCCCGCATCTCCCGCGCCCAGAAGCTCGACGCCTTGAGCTCCATGGCCAACATCGCCGGCTACCGCGCCGTGATCGAGGCGGCGCATCATTTCGGTCGTTTCTTCACCGGTCAGATCACCGCTGCGGGCAAGGTTCCCCCGGCCAAGGTGTTCGTCATCGGCGCGGGCGTGGCCGGACTGGCGGCCATCGGTGCCGCCAACGGTCTGGGCGCCATCGTGCGCGCCTTCGACACCCGTCCGGAAGTGGCCGATCAGGTCAAGAGCATGGGTGCCGATTTCGTCACCGTGGACTATGAGGAAGAGGGTGCCGGCGTGGGCGGCTACGCCAAGGTCATGAGCGAAGGGTTCCAGAAGGCCCAGAACGAAATGACCGCCAAACAGACCTCGGAAGTCGATATCGTCATCACCACCGCGCTGATTCCCGGCAGACCGGCTCCGAAGCTCATCACCGCCGAGATGGTGCAGAACATGAAACCCGGCAGCGTCATCGTGGATCTGGCCGCCGAAATGGGCGGCAACTGCGAATTGACCGTGCCCCATCAGGTGGTGGTGCGCCATGGCGTGACCATCATCGGTTACGCCGACCTGCCCAGCCGTCTGGCCCGTCAGTCCAGCCAGCTCTACGCCACCAACCTGGTGCGCATGCTGGAAGAGCTGTGCAAGACCAAGGATGGCGTGATCAATGTCAACATGGAGGACGAGGTGATCCGTGGCGCCACGGTCATCAAGGAGGGGACCATCACCTGGCCCCCGCCCGCGCCGAAACTCTCCGCGGCTCCTGCGCAGGCCAAACCCGCTGTCGCCGCCCCCGCCGCCAAACACGGCGGTCACGGCGCCCCCAGCGAACCGGCCAGCAACAAGGAGGTCCTCAAGGTCGGTCTCTCCATGGCCGTGGTGCTGGCTCTGATCGGCTTCGGCTCCCCACCCGCCTTCCTGGGTCATCTGACGGTCTTCGCTCTGGCCTGTTTCGTGGGTTACATGGTCATCTGGAACGTCACCCCGGCATTGCACACCCCGCTCATGAGCGTGACCAACGCCATCAGCAGCATCATCGTGATCGGCGCCCTGATCCAGATCTCCTCGCCCGGAAAAATGATCACCATCCTGGCGTGGCTGGCCATCGTGCTGACCGCTGTGAACATGCTGGGCGGCTTCTGGGTCACTCAGCGCATGTTGCGCATGTTTCAGAAATAAGGGAGAGTGACTCATGAGCCAAGGTTTGATCACCGTTTCCTATATCGGCGCCACCATTCTCTTCATTCTGAGCCTGGGTGGCCTCAGCAACCCCGAAACCGCCCGCCGTGGCAATCTCTTCGGGATCATCGGCATGACCCTGGCCGTTCTGGCCACCCTGTTGAGTTCCCGTCTGTCCGGGGCTTCCAATCTGGTCATCATTCTGGTGGCCATGGCCATCGGCGGTTCGGTGGGTGTCTTTGCCGCCATCCGCGTCAAGATGACCCAGATGCCCGAACTCGTCGCCCTCATGCACAGTCTGGTGGGTCTGGCCGCCGTGCTGGTGGGCTACGCCAACTACATCGATCCCTCCTCCCACCTGACCGGCGCAGAGAAAACCATCCATGAGATGGAGATCTACATCGGCGTACTCATCGGCGCCGTGACCTTCTCGGGTTCCGTGATCGCGTTCGGCAAGCTGGCCGGCAGGATCAGCGGCAAACCTCTCACGCTGCCGGGTCGGCATCAGTTCAATTTCGGTCTGTTGATCGTCACGGTCATGCTGGGCAAGGTGTTTCTGAACGCCTCGACCATCGGCGCCGGAATGACCCCCCTGCTGCTGATGACCCTCCTCGCCCTGGTGTTCGGCGTGCATATGGTGATGGCCATCGGTGGCGCGGACATGCCGGTGGTGGTCTCCATGCTCAACAGCTATTCGGGTTGGGCCGCGGCGGCCACGGGTTTCATGCTCTCCAATGACCTGCTGATCGTGGTGGGCGCCCTGGTGGGTTCGTCGGGCGCCATTCTGAGCTATATCATGTGTCGGGCCATGAACCGAAAATTCCTGTCGGTGATCGGTGGCGGCTTTGGCACCGATGGCGGGTCCACCACCTCCAGCGCCGCGGCTCCAGCCGGGGAAGTGGTGGCGGTGACCGCTCTGGAGACCGCCGAGCTGTTGCGGGAAGCCAAAAACGTCATCATCGTGCCGGGTTACGGCATGGCCGTGGCCCAGGCCCAGCATACGGTCTTTGAAATCACCAAACTGTTGCGTTCCAAGAATATCAATGTCCGTTTCGCCATTCACCCGGTGGCCGGACGCATGCCCGGTCACATGAACGTGCTGCTGGCCGAAGCCAAAGTCCCCTATGACATCGTGATGGAGATGGACGAGATCAACGACGATTTCCCGACCACCGACGTGACCATGGTGATCGGCGCCAATGACATCGTGAACCCCTCTGCCATGGAGGATCCCAACAGCCCGATTGCCGGCATGCCGGTGTTGGAAGTGTGGAAATCCGAAACCTCCATCGTCATGAAGCGTTCCATGGCCTCCGGCTATGCGGGCGTGGACAATCCTCTGTTCTACAAAGAGAACAATCGCATGCTCTTCGGCGACGCCAAGAAGATGCTGGACGAGGTTCTCACCCATCTGCGTGCCTGATGTTGTTGTCCGGCTCCCCCCGCCAAGGGGGGAGCCTTGGCGCGTGCTGGCAGTCAATGATTTGATCGCACCATTCA
>JADGAB010000143.1 GCA_015232245.1 Magnetococcales bacterium
ACCGGCATCTGGCAATCCATCAGGATCAGGGCGTAGGGGAGATGGGAGATCGCTTCCACCGCCTCCTGGCCATTGGAGACCGCGTGGGCCGCGTAACCCATTTTTTTGAGCTGCAGCAGGGCGACCTTCTGATTGACAAGATTGTCCTCCACCAGCAACAGCAGGTTGCCGGATTCCAGGGCGTCGTAGGCGTCGGGTTCCGGCAGGCGGCTCTCCCGGGGAGGGGAGGGGGTGATGGAATCCGGAGGCTGGGTGGCGGCATCCGGTTGGATCTGCTCCAGAAGACAGCGGATCCACTCCGCCCGGCGGACCGGTTTGACCAGCACGCCGGTAAAACCCGATTTGAGCAGCCGGTTCCGTTCCTCCTTGTCGTCCCAGTCCATGAGGGCGATCAGGGAGATCGGAGTCAGCCCCGCGTCCCGTCGCAACAGATCCGCCATGATCTGACAGTCCATGTCGGACAATGAGGCGGAAATCACCGCGATCTGATAGGGGAGTCCCCGGGTCAGGGCGTCCCGGTAAACCAGCAGTCCCTGTTCGCCGTTGAGTGTCCCCTGATGCACCATGTCGCAGGCGCTGAAACACTCGCCGAGAATCTCCTGATCGGTCTGCCGTTCCATGACCGTCAGAATGCGTATGCCGGGCAGCAGATCCAGGGGCAGGGTGTCGGTGTCGTCTTCCAGGGGCTGTAACGACGGTTTGAAGGGAATCCGGAACCAGAAGGTCGTTCCCCCTTCCGGACGGCTCCGGGCGCCGATCTCCCCGCCCATCAGTTCCACCAGCAGTTTGGAGATGGCCAGTCCCAGTCCGGTGCCGCCGAACTTGCGCGCCGTGCCCCGTTCGGCCTGGATGAACGGCTCGAACAGACGTTTGGCCGCCTCCTCTCCCAGTTCCAGTCCGATGCCCGTGTCCGACACGGCAAAATGGACCAGTACCTGATCCCGGGATTCGCTCTCCAGACGCACCCACAAGGTCACTTCCCCGTCCTCGGTGAACTTGATGGCGTTGCCCAACAGATTGAGCAGCATCTGCCGCAACCGTCCCGGGTCGCCGATCAGAGCGGGGGGGATCTTCGAGGAGACGTAGGTCATCAGGGAGATGCCCTTGTCGTGAGCCTGGGGGGCCAGCAGTTCCGCCGCCCCTTCGACCACGGTCAACAGGGAGAAATCGATGTGTTCGATGTCGATCTTGCCCGCCTCGATCTTGGAGAAGTCGAGAATGTCGTTGATCAGGGCCAACAGGGAACGGGAGGAGTCCCGGACGATTTCGGCGAACTCCAGCTGTTCCTCGTTCAGGGGGGTATCCATGAGCAGATCGTTCATGCCCACGATGGCGTTCATGGGGGTGCGGATTTCATGGCTCATGTTGGCCAGAAAGGTCGATTTCAGGCGGGAGGACTCCAAAGCGGCGTCCCGGCACCGTTTCAGATGGTAGAGCTCATCCAGGGTGCCGGCCACATCCCGAAAGATCGCCATGGAACCGACGATCTCCGTATCCTGGATCAAAGGGGTGGTGACGTAGGAGACCGGAAACAGGGTGCCGTCCTTGCGGATGAAATGGTCCTCCTCGATCCGGTAGGAACGGCCCAGAAGACTTTGATGGGCCGGACACTCCCGGATCGGAAACGGGGTGTTGTCGGAGCGTTTGTAGTGAATGATCTCGTGGAGATTTTTGTGGAGGATCTCCGATTCATGCCACCCCAGCAGACGTTCGGCCTCCCGGTTGATCAACTGCACCTGTCCCTTGTTGTCCAGGACATAGGCCCCATCCCCCATGGAGTCCACCACCCGGCGCAGGAATTCCAGATTCTGTTCCAGTCGGGACTCCGTGCGCACCCGTTCGGTGATGTCCGAGGCTACGGTGATGTACTGGAATGGACGCCCCGCCGGGGTCAGAAAGGGAATGATGGCGCAATCCAGCCAGAAATATTCACCATTCTTTTTTTTGTTGCGGATCTCTCCGCGCCACACCCGGCCACTCTGAATGGTGCGCCACATCTCCTTGAAAAAGGATTTCGGGTGGTATTCGGAGTCGAAAATCTTGTGGTTGTTGCCCAGAAGCTCCTCTTTGGAGTAGCGGCTGAGGTGGATCAGTTTCTGGTTGGCGTGGATGATGGTCCCTTCCGGATCGGTGATGCTCATCAGGATGTGTTCGTCCAGGGCCGACTGCTGATACTCCAGACGGCTGATCTCTTCCTGGAAATGGCGGGTCCGGTCTGCCAGAACCGTATCCAGTCTGGTCCGTTCGATCACGTCCCGGAAGATTCCCTGAATGGCCATGGGCTGGCCATGTTCATCGTGGATGATGTAGGCGCTCAAGGAGACCGGGGCCTGTTTGCCTCGACGGCACAACAGCACCAGGTCGAAATCTTCAACGCGGTCCCGGTTTTTCAGGATATGCATCATCTCCTGGAGATGTTCGGGATTGACGCAGAACTCCGCCAGTGGACGCCCCAGGATCTCCGCGGGTCGGTGTTTCAGGAGTTTCTGTACCGAAGGACTGACGAATTGCAGCACCCCGTTGAGATCCATGCGGTAGTAGACATCTTCCATGTAGTCGCAGATGGACTGGAACTGCTTGATCTTGGCATGAACCGTTTTGGCCCGCTGGCGCTCCCCGGTGACATCTCGCACCAGAATCAGATCCCCCAGCATGGACGGGGAGAGATGATGGGCATGACCGATGAATTCGATGGAAAAAATGGTCTCGCCGTTTCCCAACGGGGAGTCGATGGCATGTTCCCGCCACCCCAGACGCTGCCCCATCCCGCAATGGCCGCAACGGGTGGTGGCCGGATAGGAAAATCCCGCGGAAACCCTGCCCCACCACGCCTCCGGAGATCCCCATGGCCGGGTCAGTCCGTGGAGTACCGCGTCGGTGGAGTGGATCGCGCCGCTCTCCCGGATGATCCCCATGCCGGTGGGGGTTCTTTCCGGTTCCGGATGACCGTTGGCGCCGGGGGTGGTCTGTTTCATGATGCAACCGCTCCTGTTGGACAAGTGCGCATGCGGACGAATGCATGCGTGGCGGTCAGCTTAACCTGAGACAGCTTCATCGGCAACGGTCGTTATACGTAAGTCAGGAACTTCGGTTCCGGTCCAGATTGCGCAGCGAGGCGAGAAAAACCTCTTTGCCCCGTTGGGCGGGCAGACGTGCCGGCGGCGCAGGGACAGAGGGGGGTGGTGTCGGCAGGGGATGCGGCGGCGCCGGGGATGGTTCGGGCGTCGGGGCTGGCTCTGGCGCGGGGGATGATTCTGGCGCGGGGGGTGGCTCTGGCGCGAGGGGTGGAGGTTCCGGAACCGGCGGTTGCCATGTCGCCACCTGGATCCCGGGTTCGGATGACGGCTCCGGGAGTTCGATGGAGCGGGGGAGTGGCGCTCCCTGACGCTCCTCCAACAGGTGCGCCACCACCCGGGCCCGGCTCACTCCGGTGGATTCCGCCACGGCGTCGAGTTGGGCCAGTTCGGCATCGGTCAACCAGATCTCCACCCGTTTCATGCCTTCCATGCGACGCTTGCGATAGGCCATGACCCGCATGGAAGGGGAGTCGTGAATTTTTTTTTGGGGCATGTCCTTGCTCCGTGCGACCCGTTGGCCGAATTTGTAAGCTCTTGTCAGCATGCAGGCATCCATGATACCAACGAATCCGTTTTTCTTCCACTCCCTTTGCCATCCGGTCCTGCGCTTCCGTCGGCACTGGCAACAATATCGAGGCGAAATTTTCCAGCATGAGACAAACTACCAGCCCCAACGCAATCTGGCAGATGGTTCAGGTCAGCCGTGCCGATCGGGAGCGTATGAATGGTCATCAGGGAACCATCCTGTGGTTTACCGGGCTGTCGGGTTCGGGGAAATCCACCTTGATTCATGGGGTGGAAAAGCGGCTCCATGACGCCGGTTGTCGCACCTGTTCCCTGGATGGCGACAACGTGCGCCATGGCTTGTGCGGGGATCTGGGCTTTTCCAATCAGGACCGGGTGGAGAACATCCGCCGCATCGGCGAGGTGGCCAAATTGATGCTCGACGCCGGATTGATCGTGCTGTGCGGTTTCATCTCCCCGTTCAAGGCGGATCGTCTGCGGGTGCGGGGACTGGTGGCTCCGGAGGATTTCATGGAGATCTACTGCCACTGCTCCCTGGAAATCTGTGAACAGCGGGATGTCAAGGGGCTGTATCGCAAGGCCCGGGCGGGTCTGATCCCGGAATTCACCGGCATCTCCTCCCCTTACGAACCCCCGGAATCCCCTGAACTGGTGCTCAATACCGGCGAGGATTCGGTGGAGATGTGTGTTGCCAAAGTGCTGGAGATCCTGGGCAGACCGGTCTGATCGATGGGCGCGGGGAGAACCTGGTTGAAGGGATAGGTGAAGAAGAGAGGATACTCCCGCAGCAACTCCTGTCGATCCACCGCCAGCAGGGACGGGTCGAAAATCTTGACGTAATAATAATAATGGTGATCGGTCGCGCCAAAGCCTTTTTTGAAATGATAAAGACTCTTCTGGGTCAGCCAGGTGCCGCCCCAGTTCCACCAGCGGTACCCGGCCATGACCGCCTCCCGCATGGCCTGCAGGATCAGAAAGCTCAAGGGCTGGGAAGCGCGGTGTTCGACCTGGATGGCGGGCACGAAATACTCCACGGTTTGCTGATGGTACAAAAGCAGCAATCCGGCGACCGGGGTCTCATCCAGACAGGCGGTGTACAAGCGCCGTTCAAGATCCGGCAGGGCGCCCTCCTCCATGAGGGTGAAAAAAGAGCCTGGCCGGGAGGCGCCGTTGACCACCGCCATGTTGGCCAGATGGGTCTCTTGCAAAAATCGCCAGTTCTCCCGGGTGTCGGAGCGGTCGAGGCGAAAGCCCGCTTTCATCCCCTTGCGGATCAGGTTGCGGGTTTTCTGCTGGCACAGGGCCAGCAGATCCTGCTCCAGGGTTGCGGATGGGGCGGGCAGGGGGGTGATCAAACCGATGCGTTCATCTTCGAAGGTGGGCGACAACAAGGCCTGACAGGAGTGGGGGTCCGGATCCAGTGGTGAGGTGATGAAGGTGCAGGCGCTGCACCCCGCATTTTGCGCCACCGCCAGAAAATGTTCCAGGAGGGCGGCTTTGATCTCTGCGGAGCCGTCCGGGACCACCAGACCGCAGGGGCTGCCGAAAAAGGGCAGGGCATTGGCGATGCCGCCCCATTTTCCCGGCAGAATGAAAAAATTCATGGCTCCCCGCATGGTCCCGGAGGCGTCCCTGGCCACCCATCGATGACAGGTGGCGGCGGGGGCCAATGCCGCGAGTAGATCCAGATAGCCGTTGGACGCGAAAATCAGGGAGCGCGGATCCGTCTGCAGCAACGTTGCGTACTCCTGCCGATGGTGGGGGGCGAGGGGTTCGATCCGGATGGACATCCTGACGGGTCTCCGTGCCTGGCGGAAATTGGAGAGAATCTTGCAAGCGTCCGGAGTCTAATGATTTTTCCGCAAAATTGCAACCACCCGGTCTTGAAACCATGCAATTGTCCATCGTGATTCCGGTTTATCAAAGTGAAGCCTGCCTGGAACCTCTGGTGGCGCGGATCCAGCAGGTTTTGCTGCCCGCGGGGATCTCCTTTGAAATCATTTTAGTCAATGACGGCTCCAGGGATGGCTCATGGCGGGTCATCGAGGCTCTTTGCGCCCGCCATGCCCATGTGGTGGGGGTGCGCCATCGACGGAATTTCGGACAGGACAACGCCATCATGACCGGCTTCCGACTGGCCCGGGGGGAGTTCGTGGCCACCATGGACGACGATCTGCAACACGATCCCGGGGATTTGCCCCGTCTGATGGCCGCCTTGCGGGAGAGCGACGCGGAGGTGGTGTTCGGCACCACAGGCACCCGACAGGATCCCTGGTGGAAAAAACTTGGCCGCAAACTCAACGAAAAAACCCTGGAATGGCTCCTGGACAAGCCCAGGGGTTTCGAGTTCACCTCCTATCGGATGCTGCGCGGCGAGGTGGTCCGGGACATCGCCTTCTACGACGGCGCTTTTCCCTATATAGACGCCCTGCTGGTGCAGGTCTCCACCCGTTTCATCCAGATCCCGATCACCTTGAGTCCCCGGTATGCCGGAGTGAGCAACTATACCCTGTTCAACTCCCTGCAGATGTGGCTGAAACTGGTGGTGTCGTTCTCCATCAAGCCGTTGCGGGTGGTGACTTTTGTCGGCATGGCCGCCTTTCTGGCGGGCGCGGTCTCGGCCACGGTGGTGGTGGCCACCAAACTGTTCTGGCCGGAGGATTTCGGTCCCAACGATGCGGGCTGGGCCTCGTTGATGGTGGTGCTGCTGATCATGAACGGTCTGCAGATGTGTTTCATCGGGATTCTGGGAGAGTATGTGGGCCGCTCTTATGTGTTGAACAGTCGGCGTCCCCAATCCGTGGTGGCCAAGGTGCTCAACCGGACCGAAGTCGATCCGTGATGGCTCAACCGGTCACCACTTCCGCCAGATCGAGCATCTCCCGATAGGATTGAAAGCGCTCCTCCACCCACTGGCTCACCGCCACGGCCAGTTCGAGATTTTCCGGTCGTGTTTCGATCTCTCCCCGGATGCGCAGCACCACATGCAATCCCACGCTCAGGAATCCGTCCTCGGCGAAATTGTCCGTGATGACCTGGAAGAAGGTCAGGTCATTGAAAAAAAGCTCCAGACGCTGCCGGTTCATGCCTGGCAGAGCCGGGGCGAGTTGTCGCAACAGCGCGGAGAAGGGTTCCGACCGGGCGGGATGGGAGTAGAGCACCGCCTGTCTCCAGGCAAAGGCCAGCATGGGGGCGTGATGACGAAGAGAGTCGCGCCGTTTGAGCAGTTGGTGGGGTTTCAAATCGAACAGCGCATACCAGGTCTCGTCCGGGCCCTGGGCCAGTTCCCGGATGAGGGTGTCGGTGAGTTCTTTCATGGTGCGGCGCTTGCGATGGGTGAAATTGCCGGTCCATTCCGCTTCCAGGGCGGCGGGAGTGACACGGGTCATGGGGCGGATCCTCCGTAGAGCCGGGAGCAGATGAAAACCGCCGCCGCCACCCCGGCCAGATCGCCGATCAGGGCGGCGGCCAGGGTGTGGCGCACCTGTTGGATGCGGATGGCGCCGTAGTAGACCGCCAGAATGTAGAATGTGGTTTCGGAGGATCCCTGCAGGGTGCTGGTGAGCATGCCCAGATAGCCGTCCGGTCCAATGGCGGGATTCTGGATCAGGGAGGCCAGATACCCTTGCGCCCCGGAACCGGAAAGAGGTCTCAGGATGGCCATGGTCAGGGCGTCGGCGGGCAGACCGACGCTGGCGGTCCAGGGACCGACCAGGGCGGTGAACTGCCCCAGGGCGCCGCTGGCCTTGAGCATCCCCACGGCGGTGAGAATCGCCACCAGATAGGGAATGATCCGGACGCCCACCTCGAACCCCTCTCGCGCCCCTTCCACGAACACCTCGTAGACCCGCACCCCGCGAAAGAATCCAAAGGCCAGCATGCCGGTCATCAAGCCTGGCAGAACCCAGGGGGAGATGAGGCGACCGTAGAGGATGGTCACAGGAATCAATCCCGCCAGCATCACCAGAGCCGTTGCCGAGACCCACAGGGGATAGCCGCCCTCCATGGCCGGGGCCTCCGGCGCGGGGATCTCTTCGGAAGCGTCCCTTTCCGGAGCCTGGGTTGAATGGCCCGCAGGGAAAAAGCGTTGCAGGGATTTGGCGGCCAGAATGGCCACCGAGGTGGAAAAGAAGGTGGCAAACAGGGTCGTGGAGAGAATGGCCGCCGGATCGGCGGAACCGGCGGAGGCCCGCAGGGCGATGACGCTGGTGGGCACCAGGGTGACGCTGGAGGTGTTGATGGCCAGAAACAGGGCCATGGCGTTGGTGGCGGTGCCTGGGGTCGGATTGAGCCGGTCCAGCTCCTTCATGGCGCGCACGCCGAAGGGGGTGGCGGCGTTGCCCAGCCCCAGGGCGTTGGCGGAGAGATTGAGAATCATCGCCCCCATGGCGGGATGATCCGCCGGGACATCGGGAAAGAGCCGGACCATGAGGGGACGGATCAGCCGGGCCAGCAGGGTGAGGAGCCCTCCCGCTTCGGCCACCTTCATCAGGCCGAGAAACAGGGCCATCACCCCCACCATGCCGATGGAGAGCGTCACCGAGCCGTTGGCCGCCTCCACCATGCCGTTGGTCAGAAGCTGCATGGGGGACTCCCCGGCGCTGCCGGGGGCCCGGAGAAACTCCTGGTACGCCGCGCCTCCAAAGGCGATGGCCACCAGGGCGAAGAAAAAACGGTTCATGTCTGGCTAAACCGTGCCCATTTCGGGATGTTGATTTTTAGACCCGGCGGCAATGCATGACGCACGGCTGGAAAGGCGCCGCTTCGCGGCTTTGCTGGGCGCGCGCGGGAATTGCTTCGCAATTCC
>JADGAB010000144.1 GCA_015232245.1 Magnetococcales bacterium
AGAGATTGTTACCCCTGTGTTACCCCAAACATTTACAGCCACCTTGCGAGTGGCTGTAAATGTTTGATTTTATTGGTAGCGAGGGGCGGACTTGAACCGCCGACACACGGATTATGAATCCGCAGCTCTAACCGACTGAGCTACCCCGCCTTAAAGCTGCATGAAGCCATTCATGTTAACACGTTCCCTGTCCTCGTCAAGTCAAAAATCACGGCAAGGCATTGCTCAAGGGCCAGGTCTTGATCACCGGGGAGGCGATCCCCAGTTCGGCCACCCGCTGACTCATCCGACGGGCCCGATCCTTGCTCTCGTACGGACCCAGCAACACCTTGCGTACTGTCAGGTCGCTCTCCACCTTCACCAGCCGGGTCGGAGAGACCCCCAGGGTCTTGAGCCGTTCCAACTCTTCCATGGCGTGCCCCAACAGCAGGGAGTTGCCCAGCATGATCACATACCCTTCCCAGCTCTCCTCGACCCGTGCCGCGATGCCTCCGGATTTCAACTTGGCCTCGACCTCCTTGGCCGCCTCCAGTTTGGCAAACGGTCCCACCTGAACATTGTTCAGACTGGTCTTTTCCTTCACTGTCTCCACCCGGGGGGTCAGACCCTGTTTCTGCAACTGCTCCACCAGGGAATCCACCCCCATGTTGAGGGCAAAGCTGCCTACCTGAACCATGAATTGTTCTCCATGCGTACTCGGCAACACGGTCGGCGGTTTGAGGGGTTCAGGCTTGGGTTCCGGTTTGGGTTCCGGTTTGGGTTCCGGTTTGGGTTCAGGCTTGGGTTCCGGTTTGGGTTCAGGCTTGGGTTCCGGTTTGGGTTCAGGCTTGGGTTCCGGTTTGGGGGTCGGCTTGGGTTCGGGTTTGACTTCCTGAGGGGCGGCGGGGGCCTGACCCACCACCCGGGCCTTGGCCGGATCCGGCAGCGCCAACTGCTTGTCCGGCATCACCGGACCGGTCCAGATGGCATCCTCCGGGGTCTTGAACCCCTTGCCCATGAAGCCCATGCCCTGCACCAGCAGGTTCGTCACGACCAGCAAACCTACCACCAGCGGCGGCAAGAAACGGGTCATCAGGAAAGAGGCTCGAGCCACGGCAGTCACCTCAGCGGTTGCGTTCGTATAACAAGCGGAGTCCGGTCAAGGTCAGAAATTCATCCACCTCCTCGATCAGGGCGCTCTCCCGGGCGATCAGGCGCGCCAGACCGCCAGTGGCCAGCACCCGTACCGGCGTGAATCCCGCCTCGGCCATCATGCGGGTGATCAGACCATCCACCAGACCCACATATCCCCAATACATGCCCGCCTGCATGGCGCCCACCGTATCCCGACCGATCACACTGGCCGGACGGACACACTCCACCCGGGGCAGTTTGGCCGTGCGTTCGAACAGGGCATCCATGGAGATGCCCAAACCCGGCGCAATGGCCCCTCCCATGTATTCTCCATGGGGACCGATCAGATCAAAGGTGGTGGCTGTGCCAAAATCCACCACAATGGCCGCGCTCTGCAGACGATGATAGGCCGCCACCGCGTTGACGATCCGATCCGCGCCCACCTCACGGGGATTGTCATAGCGAATCGCCATGCCGGTCTTGAAACCCGGTCCCACCACCAGTGGCGAGACCCGCAGGTAGCGTTTCACGCCCCCCAGCACTGCGGCTTCCACCGGCGGCACCACGCTGGCGGCAATGGCTCCCGTGACCTCCCGGGGATCGATGCCGGCCAACTGGAACAGATTGCTCAACAAAATGCCATATTCGTCCGCCGTGCCGCCGGCACGGGTGGCGATGCGCCAGTGTTGGGTCAGGCGCTCCTTCTCGTACACCCCGAGTACAATGTTGGTGTTGCCAATATCCAGGACCAATAACATGCCTGATTCCTCTCCTGCCACGCTCATATCAGCACGACATCTCCTGCCAGCACCCGGAAGCGTTCTCCATCGGTGGTCCGGGCCAACAGAAAGCCATCTCCGTCCAGATCCTCCAGCCACGCATCAAGGGTTTCCGAGGAGGTTTCGATGCGCACCCGTTGTCCTTCCAGAAGCGCCTGGCTGCGCCAGGCCATCCGCACCGGTTCGAATCCATCGGTGAGGAAACAATCATACCAATGTTCCCATGCTGCCAACAATGCTGTCAGCAATTCTTGACGATGCAATTTTCGTTGCAAGATATCGGCCATGGTCACCGCCCGGCTTGCCACCTCCGGGGGGAACGCCTGGGCCGTGCCATTGACGTTCACGCCGATCCCCACCACCACATGACGAATTCGTTCTCCTTCGGTCGCCATCTCCGTCAGGATGCCGGCCAGTTTGCGTCCGGACACCAGTACGTCGTTGGGCCATTTCAGCACCCCTGGCACTCCGGCGCTCCGGAGCGCCTCCAGAGTGGCCAGTCCGGCCACCAATGTCAGACGCGGCGCCTGATGCACCGGCAGGGGCGGACGCAACAGCATGGAAAAATAGAGATTCTCTCCGGCTGGCGAACACCAGGAGCGTCCCAGACGACCCCGGCCCCGGGTCTGGGCATCCGCCACCACCAGGGTTCCTTCCGGGGCGCCGCTCTGTCCCATGGAGAGGGCCTGTTGATTGGTGGAGTCCAACCGGGGATGAAAATGATACCGTTCGGCGGCAAACAGACGCCCCGACAGATGAGGGGTCATGGCTTCCCGGGTCAACCCTTCCGAATCGTCCGCCATTGCTGAACCTTCTGAAGTCATCATGAAGGGTTGTCAAACCCGGTCCGCTTGGGCGGTGTCAACTTGTGAAAAAAAGCGAGGCCTGTCCGTAAAACAACGCATCCCGAAACGGGTGTTCTGAATGTCGGCACATCTGAATCGTGTACCGTAAAAAGATCGACGGACGTTGGCAAGGGTTGCCGGATTTTTTCCGGAAAGAAAAGCCCGTTTTTCCAAAATACCAAAGCCGGAATCGCCAGTTAACGAACGCTGCTTGCCAAGAGAGCATGAATGGAGTACATCCATGAAACTGCCCATTTTGTCACGGTTGCCTTGTGGAATGCCCGGATCATGCACGAACTTCTCGAAACCCTCTTCCATCTGGATGCCCGCGACGATGTTCAGGGCATGCTGGACCATCTGCGGGATCACACCCCGGCGGATCTCAACGCGGTGCTGTTCATCATTTTTCAGTTCCTGACCGGTCTGCGAATCCGTCCCGCCTACATTCTGGCCATGATGATGGCCAACAATGGTCACCGTCACTCCTTGATCTCTTTGGCGCTGGCCATCGGAGGGAGCGCCTTCGACAATCCGGGAGAGCGCAGCCGGGGGCTGGCGGAGCTGCGAGAGCAGATGAACACCCTGCCCGAAGAACAACGGATCACCCTGTATCGACGGGTGGTGGCCCCGGCATTGAGCCAGCTTCTGACCCAGGCGGAGCAGGCAAATCAATTCGACCGACTGCCCGCCATTCTGGAGATTCTGGCTGTGGCCTTCGGGGCGTTTGCCGCGTTGTCGGATCCGACCCCGCCTTTGGCCGGATTGACCGGGAAAGGAGAGGCTGCGGGGAGAATCCCTGAACAGGCTGCCCGGATGCTGTCCGGGGCGGCGGGGGATCCTCCCCGGGGGGTGCGACGGGTGGTGGTGGTGGAACGGAGCGGTTTTTTTTCCGCTCTCCCCTGGCCTCGTCCGCTGGAGCAGTTGCGGGAGTTCATTCTCTCCCGACCGGCCTGGCATCTCCCTCCGGATCTGGGCCGACGGCTCTATGATGCGTTGCGGGGGTATGGCTGGCAGACGGAATATGCCGTGGTATCCGGGGCGGACCCGGAACAGGATCGGTTGGAGATCCTCGACGTCTGCCGTCGCCAGGATGCGCAACTGCTGCTGCTTGATCAGGCCATGCTGTATACCGCGGCCAGCGATGATCACCCTGCCTTGCCCTGTGTTGGCTGGTTGCAGCGGTTGCGTCGCACGTTGCCTGGCATGCGGATTGTCGGGGTGCTGCATGATCCTTTGGCCATCGAGCCGGCGGTTTTGCGGGAGGCGGCGGCTCTGCTCGATCTGCTGTGGAATGCCGGCTCCTGCGCATGGCCGCTCTGGAGCGAACCCGGATTGGCCGACAAGGTGATCCACATGCCTTTGCCGGTCGGATTCGCGCCGGATCTGTCCGCGCATCCCCTGCAATCCTGGCCCCAAGTGGCAGGCCGACAGGACGAGCTGGCCGGTTTTTTTCTGCGCGCCGCCCGGGGGCTGGACCATCCGCTCCACAGCCGCGCCATGGAAAGCGGTCTGCCGTCGGTCTGCCGGGTGCATCTGGCGTTGAATCTGTTTTCTCCGAGTCCGGTGACGGATCTGGACTTCGCCATTCTCAGGCAGGGCGGATTGTTGATCCGCTATCGTTCCGAGGAGTTGCGGGAGTTCTTCACCCCCGGGGAACACTATCTGGAGTTCTCCACTCTGGGAGAGCTGGGAGAGTTGACCCGTTTTCTCGCCACCCGGGCTCCGGAGGTCGAAGCGGTGCGGCAACGGGGTCTGGCCTGGGCCCGGGAGTGTTACGGGAATGAAACCCTGATCGCCCGGCTGGAGCGGGAACTGGCGGCCATCGAGGATCGGCCCGCTCCTGGAATCTCCCCCATGCCGCCGGAGATCGTCCCTTTTGCCTTCATTTCGGTGCATCGCTGGTGTCGGCGGGTTCCTGCCGGGGAACTCCTCGGCGCGGAGGATCACGCCATCGCCTGTTTTCCGGAGTTGGCCGCGCCCCAGCCGCCGTTGGATCTGGAGGGGGTGCGGGCCAGGGGGATCGGTCTGGAGGAGCTTTTCCCCTGGGATGAGGTCACGTTCGGGGCCATGGTGCCGAATTTCGATTTCCGCACCCGCCGGGTGATGTTGCTCCACGAGCCTCTTTTCGTGGCCCGGCTGCGGGATGCCTGTGTGGAATTTCCCGGTTTCAACATTCTGCCGGAGCGCCATCTGGTGCTGGAGGAGAGTCATCACCACAAAAGCGGCACCCGTTACGCCATCGGTCGCTGGTATGGCAAGTACAATGCCTTGCGAAGCCAGCGATTCACCGCCGAGGTGGATATGGACGAGGGGGTGTTGCCCCTCTCCATGGAGGTGCCCTTCCGCATCCACCGGGAACCGGATCAGGAGATCGACGAGGCGGCCATCTTGTTGAGCAGTTCCGCGCCACACAATTATTATCACTGGATGATCGAAATGCTGCCCCGGTTGTGGTGTCTGAGCGTCATGCCGGAATTGAACGCCCTGCCCATCATTCTGCGACCACCCCTGGAGCCGTTTCAGGTCCAGACCCTGACAGCGCTCGGCATTTCCCCGGAGCGGATCCGCTGGTTCCATGGTCGGACCCTGCGGGTGCGGGAGTTGATCTTTCCCTCCTTCATCGCTCCGGGGAGCATCTCCTCCCGGCACATCGAGTGGCTGCGTTCCCGTTTGCTGCCGACCCTGGGGATCGAGCTGCGTCCTCCCCGGGAGCTGATCTACATCTCCCGGGCCAAAACCGGCAGTCGGCGTCTGCTCAACGAGCCGAGTCTGTTGCCCGCCTTGCAGGAGCGGGGTTTCCGGACTCTTTTTCTGGAGGAGATGCCTCTTGAAGAGCAATTGCAGGCCTTCAGCGATGCCCGTCTGGTGGTCATGCCCCACGGTTCCGCGGGCACGAACATGATTTTTGCCCAACCCGGAGCCACACTGATCGAACTGCTCTCCCGCACCCATCCCCATCCCATGTGTTTGCAGTTCTGTTCTCTGAACGGCTGCTCCTATGGCAGTCTGTTGTGCGACGACTCGGGATCGCCCCACAAGGCGGATCTGATCGTGGAGATTCCCGCCCTGCTGCGGGTGATCGATGGCTGGTTGCAACAAGAGGCGGAAGGCAGTTGAATCGCCCCGGTTTTAAACCGCAACCATTTCGGGATGCGTTGTTTTACTTAAACAGGGGTCCAGGGGGATCATCCCCCTGGTGGGATCCAAGAATGAGGCCCTTGGGACTTTGCTTTTGCCTTGGGCGCGCGCCCAACAGGCCGCGAAGCGGCGCCTTTCTTTACTTTATAGGGGTCCAGGGGGATTATCCCCCTGGTGGGGTCCAGGGGCGAAGCCCTTGGGACTTTGCTTTTGCCTTTGGCGCGCTTTTCGAAGGGAATTGCGAAGCAATTCCCGCGCGCGCCCAACAGGCCGCGAAGCGGCGCCTTTCCGGCCCCTTTGCCTGCATCGCCGCCAATTGAAGAATCGGAGCCAAAAGTCAACATCCCGAAACAGGCGCGGTTCAGATGTCAACCTGTGAAAAGAAAAGCGGGGGTCTGGGGGATTCTTCCCCCAGGGTTTTGACTTTCAAACATAAAATTCCAAAGAAGGTTGCATGTTTGAAAATCCCAGGGAGTCATTCCTGGACCCCCCTATCCGTAAAACACTCCTTGAGGAGCCGGACATGGAATCCCCATTGTCGGTGCTGATCTTGTGTGGCAATGCCCCACGACATCGTTACGTGGCCAATCAGGTGATCGCCACCGGTCGGGTGGTTGGGGTGGTGCAGGAGGTGGGCAGTCGTCCCACCTGGGGCAAGGCGTGGCGTCTGTTGACCTCTCCGGCGGTACTTTATGGCAGGCTTGTCCGCAGATTCCGGGAACGTTCCCTGCGTCTGGGGGAGCGGGAGGCCCGTTTCTTTTTCGAAGATCAACCCGCCCGGCTGAATTGGCAGGGGCCCCATCTGGCCGCCACCCACATCAACCATCCGGAGGTGAGCGCCATGGTGGCCCGATTGCAACCGGATCTGATTTTCGTATTCGGCACATCCCTGATTCGTGAGCCCCTGTTGAGCGCGGCCCGGGTGGGCATGATCAACCTGCACGGCGGGCTTTCCCCCCATTACCGGGGGGCGGACTGCATCTTCTGGGCGTTGAGCAACGGCGAGCCGGAACAGGCGGGATGCACCTTGCATTTCATCGACGCGGGTATCGACACCGGACGGCTGGTGGCCCATGTCATGCCGGCGGTCACGCCAGAGGATGACGAAAACACCCTGTTCTGGCGTGGGGTGCGGGATGCGGCGGCGGTCATGGCCGAATTGCCGGCCCGGTTGGCCCGGGGGGAGCGGTACGGGGTGACGCAAACGGAAAAAGGGAGTCTTTACACGGTCAAGGCCCGCACTCCGGAGGCGCAACGTCGTCTGGAACTGTTGCTGGCGCAAGGGTTGTTGCGAGGAGTCAAGCTGCCTGCCCGGGTGCGCTGGTATCCGGTGGCCTGAAAGAATCTGCTGGACTGTAAACCGCAACCACTTCGGGATGCATCGTTTTACTTAAGCAGGAATCCAGGGAGATGATCCCTTGGGTGGGGTCAGGGATGAGCCCCTTGGGATCTTTAAGCCTTTGACGCGCGGATGCGTTCCCGGCAATGGGGTGGTTCATTTTTTTGAATCAGTTGACATTGTGCTGGATCGTTCCGTGCGTTAGCATCCTGGCAGGTGCTTCGGAACTGTTCCGGTTGGTAGACCCTTCCATCCAAGGAATCATGCAGATGCGTATTCCATCTCAACGGATCAAAAAATGGCTGATCATGCTGGTTGCCGCATCGATCGGTTCGATTTCCGTCGGGCAGGCAGCCCAGGACGACAGAAACCAGGACGACTGTCCGCCGGGAACCAAACCCGAAATCTGCAAGCAGCAGAAGGAAGAACTGCGTCGGCAACGGGAGGAGCAGTCCCGCAAACAACAGCAACTGCAACAGCAGCAGCAAATTCAGCAACAACAACAGCAGCAGCAGGAACAGCTCCGCAGACAGCAACAGCAGCAACAGCAACAACAACAACAGGAACAGCTCCGCAGACAGCAACAGCAACAACAGCAACAACAACAGCAAGAACAGCTTCGCAAACAACAGGAAGATCAGGCCCGAAAACAACAGCAGGAGCAGCTCCGTAGACAGCAGGAAGATCAAGCCCGCAAGCAACAGGAGCAGGAGCAGATCCGCAAACAACAACAGCAACAGGAGCAGATCCGCAAACAGCAGGAGGATCAGGCCCGCAAACAGCAGCAGGAGCAACTCCGCAGACAGCAGGAAGATCAGGCCCGCAGACAGCAACAGGAGCAGGAGCAAATCCGCAAGCAGCAACAGCAACAGCAGCAGGATCAGCTCCGCAAGCAGCAGGAAGAGCAGGCCCGCAAGCAGCAGCAATCCGAAGGAAAATCCCAAAAGGGACAACAGGATTCACAGGGCAACAAACAGCCCGACGGACAGAAGCCGCAGCCCGATTCCCAGGGCAAGGGCAACAAGCAGCCCGACGGACAGAAGCCGCAGCCCGATTCCCAGGGCAAGGGCAACAAGCAGCCCGACGGACAGAAGCCGCAGCCCGATTCCCAGGGCAAGGGCAACAAGCAGCCCGACGGACAGAAGCCGCAGCC
>JADGAB010000145.1 GCA_015232245.1 Magnetococcales bacterium
GGTCGCGACAGTCGCCGGCCTGGCAAAAGGCCCCCTGGCTGGGCCGGATCGACGCCCGGGAGTCCGGAGTGCGGATAGACCGGCCAGGACGCTGGCCCTTTCTTTGGGACAAGTGGCCCCTGTGGAACCGACAGGTGATGGCCCGTCATGCCCATCGGCTGCTCCATGCCCTGCCCCGGGACCGCCCCCGGATCGTCATGCTGTTCCACCCTCTGTTCGAGCCATATCTTGCCTGGCTGCAACCCGACCGGGTGGTCTACCACGTCTACGATGTCTATCGTCTTATGGACGACTGGTCCCCGGCCAAGGCCGCCATGGAGGCGCGACTGGTCGCCCGGGCGGATCTGATCTCCGCGGCCTCTCCGGGCATGGCGCTGCATCTGCCCGCCCCGGGTCCGGCCCGGGCCAGACTCCTGCCCAACGGCGCGGACGCCCGACGTTTCGCCTCCGCGGACCAGGCCCCCTGTCCGCCGGATCTGCAGGCCATCCCCGGGCCCCGCATCGGCTATGTGGGCAACATCAACCCCAAGGTGGATCTGGAGATGATCCGGAGCGTCGCGGAACGCCACCCGGAGTGGCACTGGGTCTTCATGGGACCGGTCTACATGGACGGTCTGCGGGAGAGGGACCGGCTGGCCAAAGCCGCCTGGGAGGGGTTGCGCCGTTTGCCCAACATTCACCATCTGGGTCTCAAGAGCCGGGAGGAGCTGCCCGCCTATGTGGTTCACATGGCGGTGAATGTCATCTGCTACCGGATCGCCCGGGTCGAGGAAGGGACGCCGGAGGATTGGGTGGTGCATGGCTATCCCACCAAGCTGCATGAATATCTAGCCAGCGGTCGGCCCGTGGTGGCCGCCCCCCAGACGGCTCTGTTGGAATTCGCCGATGTGATCCGCATCGCTACCGATCCGGACGCCTGGGAAGAGGCCTTGGGAGAGGCCATCGCGGGTCACGGGGCGGGAACGCCCGCCTCCCGACGCGCCAGAGCCTTGGAAAACACCTGGGAAAGCCGGACAGATCAGTTGGAGAACTGGCTTTTGGAATTGTGACCGATCAAAAGGGACAAAACGCGTCCCCCACGGCAGGATCACCCCCTGGTCTGGGGATTGCCTCCTCCCAGATTCATGGAGATGCGCCGCAGGCCGGACAAGAGCATCCGGCCCCGCTGGGTCAACTGATAGGAGCGGTTGCGAGTTTTGTCGATGATCCCCTGCTCCATGAGATTCTTCAGGTGAAAGGTGAGCTTGGTGTGATCGGTGATCACCAGGATCTGCATCAGATCGGTCAGGCGCAGGATCTGCTGACCGCTCAGGGCTTCGGCGATGCCGCGCCGGATGGGATGGGCCAGACAGGCCAGAATGGGATCCAGATTGAGCTCCTGGGCTTTGCGCTCGAAACGGATCTCCTCCATGGTGCGATGGATCAGGGTGGTGAAATCGGTGATCCGGAAGGGTTTGGTCAAGAACTCCGTCGCCCCCATCTTGATGCTGTTGACCGCGTTCTCGATGGTGGCGAAGGCGGTGATGAGGATCACCCGGACATGTTCATGCTTTTGCTGGATGCGTCGCAGGATCTCCAGTCCATCCATGCCGGGCAGCACCAGATCGAGCAGCACGATATCGCATTTCTCCTCGTCGAGCCTTGCCAGGGCATCGTGACCGTTGTGGGCGCGACAGGTGGCGAAACCGGCTTTGGTGAGGACATCGGTGACCACCTGACAGAAATCGTTGTCGTCATCGACGATCAGAATCGGATTCATGCATCAAGACTCCTTGGGATCCTGGGGAATATCTGAAGACGCCGGCAAAGGGATGCGCACCACCACCCGCAACCCCCCTTCCGGGGCCGATCGGGTATCCAGAACCAGCATGCCGCCATGCTGCTCCACAATGCTCTGACACACGGCCAGACCGAGGCCGACCCCTCCCTCTTCCACCCGTGTGGTGAAAAACGGTTCCAGCACCTTGCCACACAGGGAAGGCGGAATTCCCGGGCCGCTGTCCCGGATCTCCACAACGCCCCAGCGTTCTTCCAGAGAGGTGCGAATCACCAGCAATCCGCCGTGAGGCATGGCCTCGATGGCGTTCTGGATCAGATTCATGAACACCTGTTGCAACTTGCCGCTCATGCCCAGCACCTCCGGGAGTTCCGGATCGTACTGCAGATCCACCCGGATGGAGCGCAGACGCTGCCCCAACAGCAGCAACACCCCGTCGATGGCATCATGCAACGCCACCGTGGTGAACCCGGGCAGATCCGGACGGGAGAAATTCAACAACTCCCGGGTGATCGCCATGGCCTTTTCCACGTTGCGACGAATCATGGCGACGCGGGAGTGCATCTCGGGGGGATGGTGATCGGTGAGTTCCATCTCCATGACTTCGAGGTTGAGAACCGCGTTGGCCAGGGGATTGTTGACGTCATGGGCCAATCCGATGGCCAGGCGTCCCAGGGAGGACATCTTTTCGGACTGGCGCATCAGATCCCCCACCCGTTCCCGCTCCCGCAGGGCCTGGGCCATGGCGCGCATGGCATCCAGCAGACGCCCCAGTTCGTCATGGGCATGAGGAGCGGAGACAAACTGGATATCCATCTCCCCTTTGGCGATGCTGCTGACCGCCTTCTGGGCCAGATGCAGAGGCCGCAGGATGCTCACCGCCAGAATCAACACCAGCACCACGCACACCACCAGACTGACCACCCATACGGCGATCAGCATAAATACCGTCTTGTCGCTCAACCGCAAGGTCATGTTCATGGCCCGGCCAAGCACATCCTCGGCCAGTTCCAGCAGTTGATCCGACAGGGATTCCTGGTTCTCCGACTCGTCCACCAACTGCCGGTTGATGCTCATCGACAGATGCATGGTGCCATCGGCGGCATCGACGGGAATCTGGTTGACGATCCCCGTCAGACGGGATTGGAGTTCACGCAACTTCTCCAGGTTCTGCCGGATGCGCAGCAACTCTCCCCGGATCTCCGGCAACCGTTCCGGACCCGCGGCGGCTTCGAGGATCAACAATCCCTGGGAGACCTCATGGGCGATCCGGGTGGTCTGATCGTGAATGATGCGCCGGTTGACCACCAGACGATCCGGGGAGGTTTCATCCCGGGGAGCCTTTTCGAACTGATGATTCAGTTGCACATGCAGACTTTCGATGCGGGAGAGGGCGCGGATCAAGGGAATGAACACCTGATCCAGCATCTCGATCCGGTCCCGCACCATGCCGATGCCCTGAATCCCCACGATCCCCTCGGCGGCGATCACCCCCATGATGAGCAGCGCCATGGCCACAAAACGGCCTTTCAGGTCAAACAGATGTCCCAATGACCTTCTCCTGAGGAAAACCGAAGCGAATTTTGCATGGTCCGGGTCGATTTTCAATCCCAGGCCACATCCAGTCCGGCAAAGAGATTCCATCCCAACGGAAACAGATTCAATGATAAATATATTTCACTATTTCGGCAGAACATTCCATCAGAATCCACAAACCATTCCCCACGGCAGTGAAGCGGAATCCCCATTTTACCCGTTTCTGGCGCTGTTTTGTGACCCGATTGTGGCCAAAAAATCCCCAGCCAGACCAATGAATTCAGACCTTCATCATGAAAAAATATTATAATATAATCAAATAATCCTGTCCACCTCCAGGCAGTGCGCCGTTGCCAGGCATCCGCTTTAAGCTTCCTTTGCATCTCCAGACATCTCGGCAATTCAGGAATTGATTTCACATTGGACTGGAGAGTGAGAGAAAAAATTCCTCTATTTTTTTTCCGACCGGGTTCGTAACATCAATAAAAACGCCATATCGAGCAATAAACTTGGCCTTTTAAGGAAACAGGCATTCCGAATTGATCCGTTTACGGTCCGTGACGCCAGCACGAACCGAACCAACACCACCTCCACAGGAGCCGCGATCATGAAAACCACCTGCAATTCCAAATCGATCCAGACCACCTCCATGATCCAGAACGCCGAGTTTCCCCCCTCTGCCAGACAGACTCCTCTCAAGACCTTGGACGCCGTATCGGACCTCCTCGCCAAGTCGCCCTTTCTGCTGGGCCGCCGCGGTCTGGGTCTGAATGTCTTCCCGACCCGGGAGATCACCCGCTGACAGAAGTCACTCATCAGAAGTCGAACGGTCAGGCGGCCATTCGGAACAAATAAACCTTTTCCATTTGGCCGCGTGTCATCTCTATTTTTTGTTGCCGGAGTTCAATAAATCTTTCCGATGTCCACTTTCAGGCGTCAGACGCCCCTACGTCCCACCACCCAACCGATCACAACCAGGCAGAACCACTCGTTTTCAAGCCTCCTCTTTGCAAAGAGTCCTCCTGTCGACGCGTTCCTGCCCACTGCCACACCCGTGATTCCCCTGCCCTTTGAAGCCCCCTTTTTTCCACTGGTCCGCTTCAGTCTGCGCCATCCATTGAAAATCCATTAATTTACAATTAATATATTCTATATATCGCATCATCACACGTCCCTGTCCTGTTTATAGAGGAGAGCATGAGCGCAATCGTTGTCGACGACCCACACCCATCCACCCAGACCAAGCAGCCCAAATTCGCGGAAACCATCCACAGGCTCTACCGGAAAGGGGCCACGGCCCATCTGGCCCGCGTGATCGAACGACTGCCGGCCACGGATGTCGCACAGGTGATCAATTCCTCCCTGGACCCCAAAGAGGCCATGGATATCTTTGAACTGATCAACTGTCCGATGCAGGCCAGCGCGACGATCAAGGACTTGAGCGAGGAGTTTCAGAACTACATTTTTTCCCACTGCAGCCTGGAACAGGCCATCCAGATCCTGGAACGCCTCGCCTCCGACGTGCGGGTCAAGGTGATCAACAACCTGAGCACCAAGGTGGGCAACCGCCTGATGGAGGCGTTGCAGCAGGCGACCCAGATCGAGGTCAACAATCTCTTGCGTTATCAGCCGAATACCGCCGGAGCCCTGATGACCTCGCGCTTTTTCGCCCTGCCGGACACCACCACAGCCGGTTCCGCGGTACACATTGTCCGGGAACTCTCCAAACAGTCCCCCGTCTTCTATGCCTATATGGTGGACAGCGAGAACCGTCTCAAGGGGGTCAGCTCCCTGCGGCAACTGCTCCTCTCCCCGCCGGATCGCCCCATCTCCGAGATCGTCGATCCGGATGTCCACACCGTGCATGTCAGCACGCCTCAGCGGGAGGTGGCCCGCAAAGTGACCCGCAACCGCCTGCTGGCCATCCCGGTGGTGGATGACCAGGGGGTGATGTGCGGCATCATCACGGTCAAGGATCTGATCCACGTCATTCGCGCCGCGGACATGCAGTCCCAGCAAAAGATCGCCGATGTCTACGCCAAACTGGACATCATGTCCCATTCGTTCTTCCATGTGGCCAAATCCCGGATTCCCTGGCTCATCGCCCCCTTCATGGGGGGACTGGTGGCCGCCTACATCCTGAGCCACTACGAACACACCCTGGCCACGGTCATTCAGTTGAGCTTCTTCATGCCCATGATCTTCGGCATGGCCGGCAACGTCAGCAATCAGACCACCACGGTGGCCATCCGTGGACTGGCCACGGGCAACATCCGGGTCAAGGACTACTTCAGTCTGCTTTTCAAGGAAACCAGCGTCGGCTTTCTGGTCGGCGGATTCTACGGCGTCTGCCTGTCCACCTATGCCATGGTGGTCTTTCACAGTGCCACATTGGCCTTTGTGGTCGGCATCAGTATCCTGAGCAACATCGTCTATGCCGGCGTCATCGCCGCCAGTCTGCCGATTCTGCTCCAGAGGATGGGCCATGACCCGGCTGTCGGCGGTGGACCCTATGTCCTGACCACGGTCGATGTCCTCGGAGTGATCAACTATCTGTTGATCGCCACCGTCACCTATGGATTGTGATTTTCGTCCATAGCCGACCCATACCATCGGAACCATAAAACATTTCCGCAGACAAAGGATCTGAATCCACCATGAGCATGGTCAACCTCGACGACTCCGACTCCCAACCGGCCCAGTCATACGACCCCCAGATTCCGGAAGCCATCGAACGGCTTTATCGCAAAGGGGCCCATTTTCATCTCTCCCAGATGCTCTTCAAGCTCAAACCCGTGGACGTCGCCAATGTGTTGTGCGACTTCTCCGAGGAGAAAGCCAACGAGATTTTCGAATTCGTCACGCCTCCCCAGCACGCCGCCCTGGTGTTCGAGGAGATGCAGGACACCCACAAGACCTACCTCCTGACCCACTGTGAACTCGAACACATCGTGGCCATGCTGGAGTGTCTGCCCGAGGATGTATGCGAACGCAACCTCGAAGAACTCGATGACCCGATCGCCAAACGCATCAAGGACGCCCTGAACGAAGACATGGCGACAGGCGGCTTTTCCCCCTCGGCCTACAGTCGCAACACCGCCGGGAGTCTGATGTCCGCCAAGGTGTTCTCCCTGCCGGAAAAGACCACCGCCGCAGAGGCGATCCGCGCCATTCAGGGGCTCTCCTCCCACGATTCGGTCTTTTATCTCTACACCACCAACGCCAAGAAGCGCCTGGCGGGGGTCTGTTCCCTGCGCCGTCTGATGCTGGCCGAACCGGAGACCACCCTCGAAGATCTGGAAAACTCCCGTCTGGTCCGCGTCCACGTGAACACCCCTCTGGACGAGGTGGCCCGGCAGATCTCCCAATACCGCCTGTTGGCCATGCCGGTGGTCGATGACCGGGGCAATCTGACGGGGCAGATCACCATCGACAACCTGGTGGACGTGATCCAGGACGAAAACAACCGGGCGATGATGCGCCGCGCCGGCATCGGCTCCCAGAACAACGATGTCCTCGCCCAGTCCCCCTTTCACATCTTCAAGGTCCGGGTGCCCTGGCTGATCAGCGCCTTCATCGGCTATCTGCTGATCTCGGCCATTCTCGGCGGGTTCGAGGAGACCCTCTCCTCCATCGTGCAGTTGGCCTTTTTCTTTCCCATCGTCATCGGCATGTCCGGCAACGCCGGCAGCCAGACCGGCTCGGTGGCGGTACGCGGACTGGCTTTGGGGATGCTCAACTACTCCCACTTCTTCCGTCTGCTGCTCAAGGAACTGGGCGCCAATCTGATCCAGGGGACGGTTTACGGGGCCTTGCTGGCGGTGGCCGCCTATGCCTTCTTCCAGAACCCCCTGCTCTCCATCACCGTGGGCATGGCGATGATGTTCAACATCATCGCCGCCTCGGCCATCGCCATGGCCCTGCCATTCTTCTTCAAGCGCATGGGCGCGGATCCGGCCATCGCATCAGGCCCCCTGGCGTTGACCTTCATCGATCTGGTAGGCTCCACGAACTATCTGATCATTGCTTTCCTCATCTTTCATCCGTAACAAGCGAGGCGACATGATCCGACAATACCACCCGATCCCGGAGCGCACCCACATGAACCGACGACATCTCGCCACGCTTGCCATCGCCCTGACTTTCGCCTGGCCCACCGCCCAGGCCGAACCCCTCAAGGAGTTCACCAACAGCATCGGGGTGGTGTTCGTCCGCATCCCGGCAGGATCCTTCCAGATGGGATCCGACAAGATGTTCGACACCGAAGCCAGCAACAGCGAACTGCCCCGGCATGCAGTCACCATCACCAAACCCTTCTGTCTGGGCAAGTACGAGCTCACCCAGGCGCAATGGGTGGCGGTGATGAAGAAGAATCCAAGCGAATACAAAGGACAGACCCTGCCGGTGCAGGAGGTCTCCTGGAACATGACCCAGGAGTACATCAAGCAACTCAACGCCATGGAGAAGACCAGCGCCTATCGTCTGCCCACCGAGGCGGAATGGGAATACGCCGCCCGGGCGGGCACCACCACCACCCGCTTCTGGGGGGATGGGGACCGGGAGATCATCAAATACGCCTGGCACGGAGACGAGGCCGGCGTCACCGGTGGCAAGCCGCATCCGGTGGGCCAACTGCTCCCCAACGCCTGGGGTCTGCACGACATGCTGGGCAATGTCTGGGAGTGGGTCTCCGACCGCTACGGGGACGACTATTACGCCAAATCCCCCAAGGAGGATCCCAGGGGACCGGCGGAAGGCCCCCCCTTGCGCATGCACCGGGGCGGCGGCTGGCACGATGACCCGGACCATATCCGTTCGGCCATCCGTTTCTATTTCGGACAGAATGGACGCAACAACAGCCTGGGCTTCCGCCTGGCCAAGGATTGCCCGGAATAACGCCCGCTTTTCATCCAAAAAATACGCCACATACCGACTCTGATCAGGAAATTGCAAGAATTGCATCCTGGTCAGAGTTTTTTTATGCCCTCAACGCCAATGTCCGGAC
>JADGAB010000146.1 GCA_015232245.1 Magnetococcales bacterium
ACTTTAAAATGTAAAATAATTTAGAGAATTTTTATGTTTTAAAGTCCCAAGGGCTTCGCCCCTGGACCCCACCAGGGGCTTTGCCCCTGGACCCCACCAGGGGGATAATCCCCCTGGACCCCTATAAGTGAATCAACGCATCCCGACATGGATACGGTTCAGGCTTCCATTTTCATGATGTAGCCCTGCTGGGTGATGGAGAGCACATTGTTGACCAGCCAATAGAGCACCAGTCCAGCCGGGAAGGTCAGAAACATGAAGGTGAAGATCACCGGCAGAAAGAGCATCACCTTGGCCTGAACCGGGTCAGCCGGTTCCGGGTTCATTTTGGTCTGGATGAACATGGATGCCCCCATGAGCAGAGGCAGGACATAATAGGGGTCCATCACCGACAGATCGTGAATCCACAAAAACAGCGGGGCGTGCCGCATCTCCACCGACAGGAACAACACCTTGTACAAAGCGAAGAAGACCGGAATCTGCACCATGATGGGCAGACATCCCCCCAACGGATTGACCTTGTTCTCCTGATACATGCGCATGGTCTCCTGTTGCAACAGGGTCTTGTCATGACCATAGAGCTTTTTCAACTCTTCCATTTTGGGAGCGAGCTTCTTCATGGCGTTCATGGAGCGGTAGCTCTTGGTGGCCAGAGGGAAGAAGAGAATCTTGATGATCAGGGTCAACAGGACGATCGCCACGCCGTAGTTGTTGATAAAATTGTTGAAGAACAACAGCACTTTCACCAGAGGCACGGCCAGGAAGTGGAACCAGCCGTAGTCGATGGAGCGCTCCAGTTTGAGTTCCAGAGCCTCCAGAGTGCGCAGTTCCTTGGGACCGATGAACATCCGGGTGGATTTTTCCAGTTTGCCACCGGGGGAGAGCTCCTGTTTGCCGGTCACCACGCCGATGCGATGGGTGGGTTCATCGAAATCGAAATAGAACTTTTTCGAGCCGGACTGTTCGGGCACGATGGCGGCCAGGAAATACTTGTCGCTGAAACCGGCCCAGCCCTCCTGGGCATTGGTGCGCTGATCCTGCTTTTTTAGATCCTCGTAGGTGTGTTGCACCCGCACGTTGTCCAGATAACCCATGGGGCCCTGGAAATCGTTGGGAGCCGCGGCCTGCTGGTCTTCGGGTTTGGGTTCGATGCGGGCGAAATGGGCGAAATGGAACAAAGTCACCGGTTTGTCTGCGGTGTTGGTCACCCGGTCGGTGGTGGTGACCAGATAGGAGTTGGTTTGCAGGGTGAAAGTCTTTTCGAATTTCAATCCCTTGCCATTTTCCCAGACCAGGGTGAGGGGGGAGTTGGGTCCGATTTTGCCGCTGCCGGAACGGGTCCAGGCGGTTTTGCGATTGGGCAGCTCCACACCGACCTCACCCAGATAGCCGCTCTCCTCGAAGAAGAGATGGGGTCCGGTGGGGGTCAAGAATTCGATGGGCTTGCCATCCGGTGGAAGTTTGTCCAGGTGTCGGGTGAATTTCACCTGGGCCAGGGTGGCCCCCAGATTGGAGATCTGTCCGGTGATCAACCCGTTGTCGAAGTCGAAGCGCTGTTCCCGGGGATCGTTGGCGTTTTCCTGGATGCCGGCCTGGGTGTGCTGGGATTGCGGGGGTTTGGCCGCATCCACGTTGGCCTGTTCTTGAACGTTTTTCTCGATGGATTTCTTTTCAGGCTCCTTGGTCTCTTTGGCATCCTTGGGATCCTTGGGATCCTTGGCCTGCTGCTCCGCAACCTGGTGGGAAGGGGCGAGGTAGAAGTCCGAGAAGGTCTGAAAGACGATCAGGAGCAGAAATGACAGGGTGATGGCCAGGAGAGTACGCTGATCCATGGCTTTTGGTATCCTAGTAGCGGTATCAGGGGACGGGATCGAATCCGCCGGGGTGGAAAGGATGACATTTGCCCAATCGGCGCAGGGTGAGCCAACTGCCTTTGATCGAGCCATGTTTCGAGACAGCATCGCTGGCGTAGTGGGAACAGGTCGGATAAAACCGGCAACTGCTCGGCAGTACGGGAGAGAGCAGCAACTGATAGATGCGGATGCAGCCAAGCAGGAGTTTTCGCATCATTTTTGTTCCGTGCCGTGGAGCGCCGTCGGGTCTGGGATCTCATGACGGGCGAGCAGTTGACGGAGATCGCGCAGCAGTTCGGCATTGACGGTTTGACCCGCCATGGGTTTGGCGATGATCACGCACTCGAGGCCGGATTTGAGCATGGGTCGAAGAAGTCGGAACGTTTCGCGGATCAAGCGTTTCACCCGGCTGCGTTGGACGGCGTTTCCCACCTTGCGGCTGACCGTGATGCCCAATCGGATGGGATCGGAGAGGACATCACGGGTCAACAGGGTAAAATAGCGGGTGGTGGAGCGGCGTCCCTGGGAGGATACCCGCTGGAACTCCCGCGAGGTCAGAAGTCTGGCCGATTTGGGGAACCGATAATCCACTGCACCCAAGGCGGACAAGTCGGGTTACGGGATCAGTTTGTGACGTCCCTTGGCGCGGCGACGGTTGAGTACAGCCCGGCCATCGTGGGTCGCCATGCGGGCACGAAACCCATGGGTGCGGTTGCGACGGATTTTGCTGGGTTGATAGGGTCTTTTCACGGCGGAGAATCCTTCTTCCTTGATTTATATTGAACGGACCATCCATTATGCGATATTCTGGCCAACCGGTCAAGCGGCTTGATGGGGTTGATCGATTATTAAAACCCATTGCCGATGTTCCGGAGCTCTCCCTTCCGGTTTCCCATGAAAACACCAACCCAATCGAAACGGCATGTATCCGATTCTGGCCCGCTGGGGCGATGTCACCTTCTATTCCTATGGCTTTGTGATGATGGCAACCCTGTTTGCCATCTATTTTCTGGCGCGCCACACCCTGGAGGACACCCTGCTTGATCACAGCCAGCTCGGGGATATCAGTTTTCTGGCGGTATTTTCCGTGTGGTTCGGGGGAGGTCTCATGTCGTTGCTGTTTTCCGGGGATTTTTCCTGGGCCAAACTGCAAACCAGTCTGGACCCCCGGCGTTTGCAGTATGTGGGCACCATGGCGGTCAGTGCCTCTTTTGGCTTGTCTTTGTGGGGCTACTGTCTGTGGAAACGATTGCCGTTCTGGCGAGTGATGGATTTTCTCATCCCCGGTTTCGTGCTGGGCTACGCCCTGCAACGGAGCTTCGGCTGCATGGCGGCGGGGTGTTGTCACGGCATTCCCACGGAGCTGCCCTGGGGGATCGTCTTTCCGGAAAATCCCTTGGGAGTGGGGCCTCCGGTCGGGGTGCGGATTCATCCCACCCAGCTTTACATGGGGTTGGCCGCCCTGGCCACCAGCCGTTTTCTCTTTGTGCAGCGTCACGCGCTCCGGCATGCCCCGGGCAGTCTGACCGGTCTGGGGATCATGGGATTGTTCGGGGTCTATTTTCTGGTCGGTTTTTGGCGGGCCGATCTGCAAAACGAAGGAAGCGTGTCGGGTCTGTCGGGCGGGCAACGCTTTGCGTTGGCTCTTTTTGTCCTGGGCCTGGGGGTGTGGCAACTGTCGTTGCGTCGGGCGCGTCGGGCGGGACGTCCTTGAAAAACGGCCTCTGATGTTTCCGAAAAAACGCTATTCCAGGGTCAAGGTGGAGGAGTTTTCAATGTAGCGGTTGAACACTTCGAGATTGAAGACCTTTTTGTACTTCTTTTTCATGGTGTTGAAAAACGCGCACTGGAAGCAGTCCCGGTCCGACCGGTTGGCCAGGGACTCGCAGGTGTTGAACCGACCCGCTGGCGCCAGAGAGCCCACAATGAAAATGCAGGCGCGACCACCGTTCTTGCCGCCCAGAAAACCATCCGCCAGCGCAAAGGTGGCCACCGGACAGGTTCCCAGTTTACCCTCTTTGCTGCCGCCGGGTTCCCGGCCACATTGATTTTTTTCCCAGCAATTTTTCATTGCGCTCCTCCGGGTCACCTCTGTTGCATGAATATGCATTAATTCGCTGCAAGTGGCGCGCCAAGGTTTCAATAGCGATTATCATGTTTGATTTCAACCTGTTATTAAAATATTCCTTCGTGATTGTCAAGCATTCATGTAAAGATTCCGGACACCCTTTCAAGGCGTGGTCAGAGAATCCATATAAAATCAGACGGTTATGGGGAGTGAAAAAGTTTTTGACAGCTGCAATTTTTTTTGCACCTGTTTGCAGTGCAAAAAGTGCATGGCACCTTGACCCCTGGAGCAACCGACTTAAACTCCATCTCCATGTGGGCATGCAACCGCAACCGCGCATGCATTACTGTTGAAAAAAAGCGGGCATCCGGGGGCTCCTCCTCTTGGTGTTTTGAAATATAAAAGATTTAAACCGCAACCATTTTTGGATTTTTGGTTTTATTTATAGGGGTCCAGGGGGATTATCCCCCTGGTGGGATCCAAGGGCGAAGCCCTTGGGACTTTGCTTTTGACTTTGGCGCGCTTTTCAAAGGGAAGCAATTCCCGCGCGCGCAACAGGCCGCGAAGCGGCGTCTTTCCGGCCCCTTTGCCTTGCATCGCCGAAGAATCGGAGCCAAAAGTCAACATCCCGAAATAGGCGCAATTTAATAATTTTTTTATATTTTTAATCCCCAGGGGGTTTGCCTCTGGCTGTCGGTAAATTAAAACAACGTATCCTGGAATGGGTGCGATTGATTGAGATTTTTCCAGGATCCGAAAGATTTCAGCGGGAGACCCCACGCCATGCAACGGTTGATTCAGATCATCGCCCCCCAGGATACCGCTTTCACCCCCATGACCTTTACCCGTCAACCCGTGGTGCAACGTTTTTGGTACGGCGGTCTGGTGGCGGGTCTGTTCGGATTTGCCTTGGGATTTCTCCTGTGGATGTGGCAACACGGCATGCTCCACATCACCGGGGATTATTTCGCGGGCAAGTTCTGGCATGCCCGCCTGCAGATCGAAGGGTTTCTGGGTTCGTTTCTGTTGGGATTCGCCTTGCAGTCCGGACCCCACGTCTCCGGAGGCAAACCACCCCCTTCCAGAAACCTGTTGCGGTTGTGTCATCTGTTGTGGGTCGGACTGCTGCTCTCCGGGTTGCCCTGGGTGGGGCTTGTGGGGGATCTGCTGGTGGGCGGCGTGTACGCGGGTGCGGGATATTATCTTTTGCAGATCACCCGGTTCGGCAATCCCGGGATGCGACTGCCCCGGGGATTTCCCCTGGCCGCAGGCATGAGTCTGATGGCCTTGACCCCATGGTTGCCCCTGGATGATCCGGGGGTGGCCCTGTTTGTCCTTTGGTGCGGTCCGGTGACCATGGCCCTGGTGGCAGCCCAGCAATTGATTCAGAACGTCCTGGGCGGTCTCATGTTGCAGGGGCGGCCCGCCCTTCATTTCATCGTCGCTCTGGGGGTCGCCTGGAGCGTCACCGCCCTGGCCGCCTTTGTCGGTTGGGGATCCTGGACCCTGGCCGGTTTGGGCTGGCTGGCGACTCTCGGTCTGTTTCTCCGGGGCACCGGATTTCTGCAGGCGGCCCGGCGGTTCGGTTGGGCATCCATCAACGTCACCCTCTCTCTGGGACTTTTCCACGCCCTGGCCGCCGCTCTGTGGCTGGCGCTGGGCGGCGGGGTGCCGGATGTGGCGGTACACCTGCTGGGAGCCGCCTTTTTGACCACCCTGATTCTGGGAGTCACCATACGGGTGACGGGATTCTTCTCCGCCGGAGCCGTGGTGCCGGACCGGATCGCCTCCTGGATGGTGGCGTTGTGGGCCGTGGTGGCCTGGATGCGGGCTTTCTCTCCGGTCTGGCCCATGCCGGAGAGCGTCACCGTCTGGATCAGTCTGGCAGGTGGGATCATTCTGGGCGTGTGGGGAGTGCGCATTGCCTGGCGGTTGTTGAAAATCCGTGAAATCGTCCCGGTGAGTCTGGGAGGAAGAAAACCTGAAAATGGATGAATTGATGAAAAAAGCGGTGGTCCGGGGGATTCCTCTTTCATGGTCTTGACTTTGTTTTTGACTTCAAGCGTTTGACTTTGGCGCGCTTTGCAAAAGAAACTTTTTCACGCACCGCGTGAAAAAGTTTTGCGCGCCGCTTTGGGTCTGAGCCGTTTTTCTCTGCAAGCGAAAAACGGCTCAGGCCCCTTGCCAAAAGGGCAAAGGCGCCGCCTGCGGCGGCCTGCCGAAAGCGCGCCAAAGGCTTACAGTCCCAAGGGCTTCGCCCCTGGACCCCACCAGGGGGATCATCCCTCTGGACCCCTGCAAGTCAAATCATGCATCACCCCCATTGGAAACGCTTGCCGCAGAATCCGGCAAAGAGCATGGAACTTTGACCTCTTGCCGGGACTCACTGTTTTATTGTGGCTTGGTGTCGCTCATGGCACTCTGCTATCATGTTCGAGGCTTTACGGCTTGGTCACTTTTTGCTCTGGAGGTATCGAGATGGCTGTTCTGGGAAAACAGGGATTGACGTTTGCGCTGCTGGCGCTCTTTTGGTCCGCCGCGCCGCTGTCGGCTTCGGAAACTCCGGCGGAAAGCGGTCGTCCTCCCTTGAATCATGTCCCGTCGGCCAACTGCGGCGAGTGCCATCAGGATATCTATCTCCAGTGGCAAGGCTCCATGCATGCCAAAAGCACCGCCTTGACCGATCCCATCCATGGCGCGGTCTATCGCATGGAGGCCGGAGACCCCTCCGAAGAGGGGGTCACTCACAAGGTGACCAAAAGCTTCCCCGCCTGCCTGCAGTGTCATGCCCCCATCGCCGCCCGTGACAAAACCACCAAACTCGATGCCAAACCCATGTACGCCGAAGGGGTCAACTGTGTGGCCTGTCACACCATGACCGCCTTCAAGGGGATCCAGGGCGAGGACGGCAAGTTGACTCTCGGAGCGTCGGCCTATGAATACTCCAAGGACAGCCTGATCGGTCCCGAAGGGGCCTTCAATGGCAACAAGCCGGTCAAGGCCCCCGGCGGGGACAATGAACCCAAAGTCAATGCCTTCACCCACAAGGCCAATGCCCCGTTGTTCAAGAGTTCCGATATCTGTCTGGGATGTCACCAGACCATGGTCAATCCCCAGAAACTGGCGGTCTGCACCATCGGGGATCTGTTGCTGGGCAAGGAGGTCAAGGAGACCAAGGTCAAAGGCAAGGAGGTCAAGGAGACCCGGGATATCGTGGCTCCCACCTGTCAATCCTGTCACATGCCGGTGGTCAACGGTTTTGTCAGCCATGAGATCGCCGGCGGACACGATCCGGAAAAGGTGCGCAAGTCCGTGGCTCTTTCCATGTTCACCACCGAAGGGGAGAACAAGCTCAAAGCCACCATCATTCTGAAAAACACCCTGCTGCACACCATGCCCAACAGCGCCCCGTTCCGCAACCTGGTGCTCAAGGTGACTGCCCTCAACGACAAGGGCGAGGTGGTCTGGAGCAACTTCAAGGAGGATCCGGACAAGGAGGATCCCCAGTCCCTGATGATTCTCAAGCTGGTCAACAACGAAGGTCAGCCGGTCATGCCGCCCCAGGCCACCAAAGTGGGCGGGGATACCCGTTTGAAACCGGGTGAAAAACGGGTGCTGTATTATAATGTTCCTCCCGCCGGAGTCAAAACCGTGCGGGCCGAGCTTTATTACAACCTGATCACCAAACCCATGAAAGAGAAAATTGGTGACAAACTCCCCGATGAACTGAAAACACCCGCCCTGGTCGGTCGCGCCGAAGCGGGGCTGTAGTTTTTCCTTAAGGATTCTTAAACAAGGCGGGGGAATGGACTGTCCTCCGCCTTGTTTTGTTTCCACCTGTCGGATCCTCGTTTTGACTTCCATGTTGACACCGTTTCCGCGCTCCAATAAAATTCCGCGCATTCGTCGAATTTTGGCTTTCAACAGGAGAATCTCAGAAGATGCGCATCTTGTCGTCTGTTGGTTTCGCGTTTGTATTGGCCTCCACCATGCTGGTCGCGGGCTGCAAAGAACCCAATCCCAATTATTATCAGAACGAGGAAACGAATTCCTATCAAAAGCATAAGAATAAGGGGTATGAGAATGAGTATGAGCATGAGCGTCGGGATCTGGTCAAGGAGTGTATCCGGGACAATCGATCCGAAGGGCAGAGACGGCATACCGTGGCCAAGTACTGCAACTGCATGAAGGACACAATGCCCTCTCATGAGACCCGCTCTATTGAGAGTTGGGAGAAGCATCATCCCCGGGCGCAGGAGAAGTGTGAAAGAGAAGCTGGTTGGCGGTAGCGGGGAAAACCATTAGGGGTCCAGGGGGATTATCCCCCTGGTGGGATCCAAGGGCGAAGCCCTTGGGACTTTGCCTTTGGCGCGCTTTTC
>JADGAB010000147.1 GCA_015232245.1 Magnetococcales bacterium
AAGCGCGCCAAAGGCAAAGTCCCAAGGGCTTCGCCCTTGGATCCCACCAGGGGGATAATCCCCCTGGACCCCTGTCAGTAAAACGACGCATCCCGAAATGGTTGCGGTTTAAACGGAAACAATCTGAAACATCATGTCCAACTGAACCAACACACGAGGCGCTCATGTTTGCCGATACTCCGAGCATCACCCTGCGGGATCCTCTGGCCGAATTGCTGGGAGCCGGGGATATGGAATTCCGCTACACCTTCAATGACGCTGTGAAACTGGCCGGACATGCCTGTCCCACGGTGGCCGGAGCGTTTCTTTTGGTGAAACGGGCCCTGGAATTGCTCTATCCCGACACCCTGCCGGTCCGGGGCGAAGTGACCATCACGGTGCCGGGACGGATGGAGGAAGGGGTCACCGGACCGATCACCCAGATCTTCACTCTGGTGAGCGGCGCGGCGGCCTCCAACGGTTTCAAAGGGCTGGCGGGCCAATACAACCGCATGCACCTGATGCGCTTTCAGGATGGCAATGCGGGTCCGTACCTGTTTGAACGCATGGCCAGTGGCCGGAAAGTGGCTTTGAGCTACTCACCCGTGGCTTTTCCCCCGGCCCCCCGCATGGGGGAGTTGATGCCGAAAGTCTTGAGCCATCAGGCCAGCCCGGAAGAACGTCAGGAGTTCGGCCAACTCTGGCGTCACCGTGTTGAAGCCATTCTCGCCGACGGCGGCGCGCGGTCGGTGATGCAGCATGAGGGTTGATCGGGAAGGGTGCGATTATTGACTCACGTCCGGAAAATGAAATAAACCGCGCCCACCAGGCAAAGACCGGCCCAGAGATAATCGAGTTTCAGGGGCTGTCCCATGTAGAAAACCGCGAAGGGGATGAACACCAGCAGCGTGATCACCTCCTGCAGGATTTTCAACTGGGAGACGGAAAGCACCGTGAAACCGATACGGTTGGCGGGAACCTGCAACAGGTATTCGAACAACGCAATGCCCCAGCTCACCAGAGCGGCGATGTACCAGGCGCTCCCCTGCAGATGCTTGAGGTGGCCGTACCAGGCAAACGTCATGAACACATTGGAACAGATCAGCAATCCGATGGCAAGCAGGGTTGGTTTCATGACTAAAAAGCCGTGTCCGGAATGTGGCGGGTGGTTGGATGGATGGGGGTCCAGGGGCAACGCCCATGGGAGCGATTCAAGGCACGCCAGAAGCAAAGTCAAAACCCTGGGGGAGGAATCCCCCAGACCCCCGCTTTTTTTTAAAAGTTGACACCTCGACAGGGAGGCGGATTCACCGTCACCGTTTCCGCCGGTGTTGTGCGAGGGCGTCCCGTACCGCTTCTTCCATTCGATCCAGCATGATCTCCGTGCCGCACCGTTTTCTGGCCACCTCCAGGGCCGCGCTTCCCAGACGTTGCCGCCTGGCCGGATCCTTAAGCAACGTTGCCAAGGCGATCTGCAATGCCGAGACTTCGCCCGGCGGCGTCAGCCAGCCGCTGACATCGTGTTCGATCATCTCCGGAATCCCCCCCACCGGGGTGGAGATCACCGCCAGACCGGAAGCCATGGCCTGGATCAGGGCCTGGGGCACCCCTTCGTTGGCCACAGAGGGGAGCACGAAAAGATCCATGGCCTGCAACCACAACGGGACATCTTCCTGGCGTCCGGTCATGCGCACCCGGTGGGGGGGAAGTCGCAGAGCGGCGATGCGATTTTCAAGAAACTCCTGCCTGGGGCCGTCCCCGACAATGACCAGCAGCGCCTCCGGATGGGCCAGACCGGCAAAAGCGTCGATCAGGTCGTGATGTCCCTTCCAACTGCGCAGGGTGGCCACGATGCCGATGACGGGTATGGAAAAGGGCAGACCCAGGGCAGAACGGGCGGCATTTCGGTCTCCCGGGGTGAACCGCTCCAGGTCGATGCCGGTGGGAATGGAACGCACCTGAGCGGCGGGTATCCGGTTGACACGGATCAACCGTTCCCGGATCCCCTCACCAGTGGTGATCACCAGTCGGCAGGCCGAGCCGTAAAGCCAGCGGTTGGCGGGATTGACGGGCACGGCGGCGGAGATGTGGCGCAAACGAATCAAGGGAGGCGGATGAGGCAGCAGCCGGGTGGCGATGGCGGTGAGCCAGGAGTCGGTGGAGCTGTGGGTGATGATCAGATCCGGGTTTTCCAGCTTCAGACGGGTCCGCAGGGCGGACAGTCCGGTCAGGTTCTTGCGGGCGATGGGCACGGCGCTCACCGGGATCCCCCGTTTTTGCGCTTCCTGGAAGATGGTCGCCTCCTCGGGACAGAGCAATCCCACCCGGATGCCCCGTTTGATCATGCCCTGGGCTTCGGTAAGGATGCGGATCTCCTGTCCTCCCCAGCCCAGGGAGGATTCGGTATGCAGGATCGACAATGGGGTGATCATGAGAGCAGTTGGGCCATCAGAGTGTGGGTGGCCTGGCGCCAGTCCGGCAGGGGGATGCCCAGTACCGAGCGCATCCGTTGGCAATCCAGGATGGAGTTGGCCGGACGTTTGGCCGGAGTGGGATATTCGGCGGTGGTGATGGCCCGGATCTCCCGCAGGGGCAAGGGGGTGTGCTGTCGGGCCTCGGAGACGATGGTGGTGGCGAATTGATGCCAGGAGACTGGCGGATCTCCCCGATAGTGATAGGTGCCCCAGGCGTCGAAGGCCGGATCCGTGGCCTGACGGGCCAGAGTCAGAAGCATGGCGGCGATGTCCGGGGCCGCGGTGGGGCCGCCCCGCTGGTCGGCCACCACGCCGATGGTTTCCCTCTCCCGGGCCAGACGCAGAATGGTCTTGACGAAGTTCTTGCCGTGTCTGCCGAACACCCAACTGACCCGGATGATCAGGTGTCGTGAGAGATTGGCCCGCAGGGCCTCTTCTCCGGCCCATTTGCTCTCCCCGTAGACCCCGAGGGGTGACACCGGATCGTTTTCCACGTACGGAGTTGACTTGGCTCCGTCGAAGACGTAATCCGTGGACAGGTGCAAAAGGGGAATGTTTGCGACGGCGCAGCTTTGGGCCAGATGGCGCGTCCCGTCCCGGTTGACGGCGAAAGCGGTTTCCGTCTGGCTTTCCGCCAGGTCCACCGCGGTATAGGCCGCGGCGTTGATGACCAGTCGGGGCATGAATCCGCCGATAGCCTCCCGGACCCGGTCCGCCTGGGTGATGTCCAGGGTGGCGCGGTCCATGGCGAGCAGTTCCCATCCCTGGGCGCGGGCCAGAGCGGTGATCTCCTGACCGACCTGGCCTTGTGCGCCGGTGAGCAGCAGTTTCATGGCAACAATGATCTCCGGATGGATTGGCGTGGTGATGCGATCTTGTATTAAACCATACCCGCCTCGAGAGGTAAACTTTTGAAAAAAAGCGGGGGTCTGGGGGATTCGGGGATGTCTTATGTTAACCTGACCGGTCGGGTCGGGTCGGCAATGAAATCCATTCATGAACCGTCCAGAGATGATCAGCGAGGCCAGCAGCCATGGCTGGTGTCCGGGGTGTCATCTCCTTTTCTCCCGTTGAAGATCCACGAATCCACATGGTGCATCATTCAAAGCATCGGTGTCACGCATCATTCTTTCAATAACAGATGGATTGGAGCGTGGTCAGGTTGACGTGAGGCACCACCCGCAAATTTTCTCGCATCCAAAATGGGGGAAAACGCATGCCCCTTGGCGGGGCCGGGGCGGGAAGGCCAACCTGTGGCCATGCGGCGTGGCGTGGGGTATGCGTGATCCTGGGGCGTCTGGTGCGGCAGGCTCAACGCACCGGTGCGGGTGGAGTGGCCGGGATCCCCTGGGGAGCGGGCAAGCGCATCTCCTGGATGGGAGTGGCTTGATAGACAGGCGCGTGCGGCTGGTTTATCTTCATGACCGCAAACATGGCACCGATGATCAAGGCGGTCTGTGCGGCGAACATGCCTGCCGTCCGTTTGATCGTGTCGGCCTTGACCGTTTCAATTCTGGTTTCCAACTCCTTGATGTCCCGTTCCAAGCGTAAGATGTCACCCTTGGTGGCCAGATCCTGGAGCCGGGATTCTTCAAGCTTCATGGAGGACGCCGGAAAGGGCTTTGGCCTGGGCCTCTGCGTGAGCAGCAGGAATGCCGGCATTTTCCAGATCCTTCACAAAGGCCAGGGTATCGAATGGAATGGCAATACTGCTCATGACGGCATCTCCGGCATTGGGCTTCGATCATTCTTCTTTTGTTGGCGAAAGTTGACATAACATCCAAAAACGGTTGCGGTTTATCAAGCCCCTGGACAAATTGACAACTCGCCATTGCCCCCTGGCGCATATGCTCCAGACAATCCCCAAGGCGGTTCCTGTTCATACCGACCGGGCCTCGGCCAGCACCTGATCCCGCACTCCGGGGGGCAGATCGCACACCCAACAAAGTTTCCAGCTCAACCTGGAGACCACCCAGATCAAACAAGGTGGCTCCAGGCAGGGCATCGACCAACAGATCCCAATCGCTCCCTTTCAGATCCGTGCCATGCAACACGGAACCGAAAAGGCGCGGATGACGACACAGTAACGGCTTGCCGTTTCACGGATGACGCTGCACCTGAGATCCAGCACGGTTGACGGTCGCATGGAGATCACCTGCCGCCAGAAAACCCTTCAAAAGGAGTCACACCTCTTCCGGCAGTTCCAGAATGGCCTTCACCTCTTCCCGCAACCAGATGTTGGGGGGACTTTTTTCCGTGCGGGGATGCCAGGCAATGGCCATGCGCAACGGCGGAGTGCTCACCGGCACCGGGGCGAAGCTCAATCCCAAAGGTTTGGCCAGCCGACGGGCCACCCGATCCGGCACCACGGCCATCACATCGCTTTCGGCCACCATGAAGGGAATCACCCCTAAAGAGTACAGCCGCGCCTTGATGGACCGGGAACGGCCCAGATTGGCCAACGCCTCATCCACCACCGTACTGGTCATGCCCCGGGGATAGAAGTGAATGTGATCCGCTGCCAGAAACGCCTCCAGAGTCAACTTGCCATCCGGCACCAGGGGGTGACCCTGCCGGAAAAGACAAACAAACTGCATCTGAAACACCCGATGCAACAGAATGTTCGGAGGCACCCACTGGAACCGGCTGAACACCAGATCCGCCGCGCCGCTCTCCAGCACGGTGCGCTCTTCCTCGCCACCGATATCCACCAACTCCACCGCCACCCCGGGGGCCTTTCTGCGCAGCAGATCCACCAGAGGATTCAACAACAAAACCGCCGCATAATCCACCATGCCGATGCGAAACAGATGCCGGGCATGAATCGGATCAAACCGTTCCTGATTGAGGGCTTGTCGCACCTCCTTCAACGCCCGTTCCACCGGGCCGGCCAATTCCAAAGCCCTGGCCGTGGGCTCCATGCGCAAGCCGATCTTCACGAACAGCGGATCATCGAAAATATCCCGCAACCGTCGCAGGGTGTTGCTCATGGCCGCCTGGGTGATGCCCAGCCGACGACCGGCGCGGGTCACGCCCCGTTCGGTCATCAACACATCGAACGCGACCAGAAGATTCAAATCAAACCGGACCAAATCATGCATGAAACCGCCCCTCTCGTCTTGATGAATACCACAGGTTCCGAAAGAAAATTTGCGCCAAGTCCAGATTTCAATATAAGCTACTTGTAAACTGAATACAATTCCCGCTATACATTTTTATGAATCGTTGTTCAGGCGACTGCAAGGCGGCTTCGTCACTTTGCGTTGCCGCGGGCCGACAGGCCAAGGTCTCCCCCCCTCTGGGACCTGATCCTGTCGGCCCGTTTTTTTATGTTTCATAACGGCCACAGCCGCCACCCCCCCGACTCCTCTTCCCGGCGACAACGGGCCAACTGCTCCCGGTAGCGTTCGGCATTCTTCTCCACCCGTTGCGCCACCTCCAGCAGCCACCCTTTCTTCTCGTAGGTTTTCCGGTTGAACCCCTGCTGTCCCTCATGATAGGCCAGATACTGCTGGCGCACATCGGTCTTGGCGATGCCACATTTCCGGTGGCTCAGATCCACATACCAGCCGATGAAATCCACCGCATCGGCAAAATTGTCCCGACTGGCCCACAGGGTGCCGGTATTTTTCTTGTAGGTCTCCCAGGTCGCGTCCAGGGCCTGGGCGTAACCGAAGGCGGACGATGGCCGGGGACCGGGAATGAACCAGAACAGACGACTGCGGGCCGGCTTGGCATCGTGCTTGAACTGGGACTCCTGATGAATGATGGCCAGTTGCACATGGACCGGCACCCCCCATTTCTTCCAGACCTTGCGGGTCTCGTCATACCAGCCGCTCTGATCCTGGAAAATGGCGCAGGCATCATCGGTGCGATGGAGGTTCGGGGCGCTTGCACAACCGGCGAGCAGACCGCAAACGATCCAGAGCAACCGCATGTTCCCGACACGCCGGCTTCGGAACACCGATGATCTGTCAGAATTTGAACACATGGTCCCATTGGGTCGTTGAACGGTATTTCATAAAGGTCCAGGTCAGACGACGGGCCACGGTCTCGGCGATCCGTTTCCAGAATACGGCGGCCAATTGGGCATGAGTTTCCAGAAACGCTTCCAGTCTTCTGCCGTCGATGCGCAACAGCACCACCCGGGAGTTGGCATGAATGTCGGACAGATGTTTTTGTTTCAACAGCCAGGCGATCTCTCCGTACACCTCCTCTTCCAGGGAGTTGATCTTTTTGTAAAGGGCGATCCCTTTGAAATTCAACTCCTTGTTAAGAGTCGGCTCTCCGGAGAGGATCAGATAGAGATCCGGTCCGGATACGTCATCCTCGGTGATGATCAGGGTGTCCTCTCCGAATTTGGGTTCAAAGATGGCCCGTTCGGTAAAGCCGGCGATCTCTCTCAGAAGCGCGTCATCCACCCCTTCGAACAGTTTCGTTCTGGCAAGCAGGCCCGACAGATCCATTCCATACCCTCATGCGTGCTGAATTTGCGAACGAACACCGCTTCTTGTTACACAATCGTGCAGAAAATGCAATACCTCACCAAGACTGTATAGTCCCTTTTTTCAGGCATTGCCGCCTGTCTGACCTTTCTTTACTATACTGACAAGTTGTCATCTTGTCACACCATTCAGCCGGGAAAGACGTCATTGAGAATTCTGTTTTTTGCCCTGTGTCTTTTTGGAATGAGCCTTCCAGGGCTGGCGGGAGATCCAACCCAGGTGACCACCCGCGCTTTGGACAAGCTGCTGATTCATCCCCGGGAGGAGGCGCCTGCGGAGACCCGCGCCCTCAACGACGGTCTGATCACCGCCCAGGTGGCGGCGACCATCGTGGAGTTGCCGGTGCAGGTGGGGGAGACGGTCAAGAGCGGAGATGTGATCGTGCGGCTGGATCCCTGGGTTTATCGACTGGCGGAGCGTCGCGCCCTGGCGGAGTTGGAGGGGTTGCGATCCCGGATGGAGACGGCCCGCAAGCGGGCGCAGCGGGCTGTGCAGTTGCGGGAGCAGAAACAGATCTCGGACGAACGGGTCGAACAGAACGAAAGCGAGGTCAAAGAGTTGCACGCCCAGATCCGCGCCCTGGAGGTCACATTGGAGGAGACCCGCACCCAGGGAGAAAAGTGTCTGGTGCGCGCCCCCTTCAATGGTGTGATCACCCAGCGTCTGGCGCGGATCGGGGTGAATGCCGCTCCCGGCACTCCATTGATGCAACTGGTAGACATTCTGGCGGTGGAGTTGTCCGCGGTGATTCCCACCGGACGGGTGGAGAGTCTGACCCGCGCGACCAGTTGGTCTTTTGTGCATGAGGGAAAATCCTATCCGGTCCGGCCCCGGGTGGTGATTCCGGTGGCCGATCCGGCCACCCGGGCCCGGGAGGCGCGATTGGTATTCATCGGAGATACGCCGGTGCCTGGCGCAGCCGGACGGTTGATCTGGTCCGATCCTCACGCCTATCTGCCCGCCTGGCTGTTGACGCAGCGGGACAACACCCTGGGAGTGTTTCTGGTGCGGGAGCAGCAGGCCCATTTTCATCCTCTGCCCGAGGCTCTGGAGGGGCATCCCGCCCTGTTGGATCCCTTGCCGGAAGGGGAGGTGGTGCTCTCCGGGCGGGAGTCTTTGATTCATGGCGTGGCAGTCAAATCGATGCCTGAGCCATAAAGGGGCGATATCTTACGTTAACTCATCCTTGACAGTCGAATAAAAAATAGTTTTACAGAACAAAAAGATAGTAACGCCAAAGAAAGTCTTGGCACTATGACACACTAAAATCTGTGTTGATCAGTGGGA
>JADGAB010000148.1 GCA_015232245.1 Magnetococcales bacterium
AGCCCGAAGGCCTGGCGCAGGCCTTCATTATCGGCAAGGAATTCATCGGCTCGGACTCGGTCTGCTTGGTGCTCGGGGACAATATCTTCTACGGGCAGGGACTCTCGCACCTGCTGCGCGGCTGCATCGAGCTGACAAAAGGCGGGATCATCTTCGGCTACAAGGTCCGCGACCCGGATCGCTACGGCGTGGTGGAGTTCAACGCGGCGCACCAGGCGATCAGCATCGAGGAGAAACCCCAACGCCCGAAAAGCCATTACGCCGTCACCGGACTCTATTTCTATGATGAGCAGGTGTGCGACATCGCCGCCGGCATCCAGCCCTCGGCCCGGGGGGAGTTGGAGATCACCGATGTCAATCGCCGCTATCTGGAACAGGGGGAACTCTCCGTGGAGATCATGGGACGGGGTTATGCCTGGCTGGATACCGGCACCCACGACAGCCTGCTGGATGCGGCCAGCTTCATCGCCACCCTGCAGAAACGCCAGGGTCTGATGGTCGCCTGCCCGGAGGAGATCGCCTTTGCCCGCAAATGGATCGATGGGGAACAGGTCCGGGCGCTTGCCGCGCCGCTGGCCAAAAACGGTTACGGTCAGTATCTTCTCTCCCTGCTCAAGTGAGATCCCGCCATGCCCATTACCGTGATTCAGACCTCTTTGCCGGGTGTTCTGTTGATCGAGCCTCAGGTGTTTCACGATGGACGGGGTTTTTTTTCCGAGAGCTTCAATCAGCGGGATTTCGCCGCTGGCACGGGCCAGACGGTGGAACTGGTTTGGGAAGAGGTCAATGAGGCGCCTTTGGGGTTTGTGGGGGGGTTGTTCGGTGCGCCGGACTCCTCCCGGTGCTGGTTGACCCGGGTCACCCAGGGGGCGATCCTGGCGGTGGCGGTGGATCTGAGGCCGGATTCCGCCAGTCGGGGCCTGTGGGTGGGGGTGGAACTCTCCGATGAGAACCAGCGTCAGTTGTGGGTGCCGGAGGGATGCGCGTTCGGGTTGCAGGTGATCAGCGATCAGGCCCGGTTCATCACCAAAAGCACCCGGGAAGGGGCTCCGGATGAGATGCCTGGTCTGGCCTGGGATGATCCGGAGGTGAAAATCTCCTGGCCGGTGGCTGTGGATCCTGCTCTGGTGCGGGGTTGCCGCAGGGATTAGGGCTCTTTGGGGTGGCCGGTCTGGTTCAACGGCTTGAACTGGGACTCCAGCATTTCGGCCTGCTTGTTGTTTTCGTTGATGTCATACCGTTTTTTCTGCGCTTTTTCCCGGAACTCCTCCTGGGCGCGATTCTGCTGGAGGACGTTTTCCATCTCCAACTCCCGCATCTGTCGCTGGGACATGCGGGTGAATTGCAGCATGGCCACCAGCAGCACCACCACCCCGACAATGACGGAGATCATCTTGGAGTTGCTGGCTGGTGCCGGGGGAGCTTTTCTCTGTGGGCTTTCGGAGCGTTCGTCGTTACCGTTCTCATCTTCCATGGGGCATCCCCTCTGACTGGGTGAATCAGGCGATCCGCAATTTGAAGGAATGAGCATATATGCGGGCATGGCCGGAGGGCAAGCGTTTTTCTTCAATTCTGCCGGGTTGATCGGGCCGGATCCGGCAAACCGCCGCCACAGTTCTTGAGCAGTTGCAAGGCGGCCAGCACCCGTCGGTTGTGGATGTCGATGGCGCTCCGTTCGGCGGCCAGTTCGCTGTTGAGGGCGGTGACCACGGTCAGGGAACTGGTGGTGCCGGCACGATATTGGTGTTCGCCGATCTCCCGGGCGCGGCGGGCGGCTTCCAGGGCTTTGGCCTGGGCGCCGGCCTCCTCCTCCAGCAGGCGCAGGGCGGCCAGATTGTCCTCCACCTCGCCAAAGGCGGTCAGCACGGTCTGACGGTACTGGACCACCGCCTGTTCGTGAGCGGCCCTGGCCTGTTCGAAGGCGTTGCTTCTCTGTCCCGAATCCAGCACCGACAACGCCAGCGAAGGCCCCAGCGACCAGATCCGGTTGGGAAGCTGGATCAGTTGTCCCAGCGCGGAACCCCGATAGCCCCCGTCTCCCCCCAGATTCAGGACTGGAAAAAAAGCCGCCTCGGCCAGACCGATCTGGGCCTTGGCCGCGGCCACCCGTCGTTCCGCTCCCGCGATGTCCGGACGATGCTCCAGCACCCAGGAGGGGATCAGGGTCGGTACCGGCGGAATCGGCGGCAGGGGGGCGTTTTCCGGCAGGGGAGCCAGGGTGATGGCCTGCCGACCGGTCAGGGTGGCCAGATTGTGGGTCAACTGGGCGCGCTGCAGCGCCATCTCCGTGGACTGGGTGAGAATGGTCTGCAACTGGGTCTCGGCCTGGGCCACATCCAGGGCCGAGGCCACACCCCCTGCATGGCGGTCACGGGTGAGATCGAGAAAACGCCGGCCATTCCGCTCCTGACGCTTAAGCAGCGCCAGATGCCGGTCCGAGGCCCGCAGTTGCAGATAGACCTGGGCCAGCAGGGTCTGGGCGCTCAAGCGGGCCGCGGTCAGATCCTCGCCACTGGCCTGGTATTTCGCCTCGGCTCCGGCCACCCCGTGCTTCAGCCGTCCCCACAGATCCACCTCCCAACCGACGCTCCCCAGCAGATTGTAACTGGTGGTGGTGACCGTGGATTTTTTTCCGCCGCTCGTGGCGCCGCTGGCGGACCGGGTTTGGCTCGCCGACAGGTTCGCCGTGGGCAGCAGCGCCTGTTGGGCGCTCTCCAGGGTGGCCCGGGCCGCCCGGTACTGGGAGGCGGCCACCAGAATGTTGCTGTTGCCGATCTCCAGGGATTGTTCCAGCCGGTCCAGTTCCGGATCCCCCAGTCCCTGCCACCAGTCGGTCCGGACCTCCAGCGGAGCGGGCGCGGCGGGTTTCCACTCCCTGGACTCCTGGAACTCCTCCGGCACGGGCAGGGTCGGGGTTTTGGGTTCCGGTTTCGAGCCGCAGGCGGTCAGGACCAGGGGAACCAGGAGCGTCATCAGGGTGCGTGCCAACGGTTTCATGCTTTTTTCCTCCGGGATTGACCGCTCCACCGGTCCAGAATGATATAGACCACCGGCACGGTGTAGAGGGTCAACGCCTGACTGACCAGCAGTCCCCCCACAATCGAGATCCCCAGCGGGGTGCGCAGTTCCGCGCCGTCGCCGCTGCCCATGGCCAGGGGAATGGCGGCGCCGATGGCGGCCATGGTGGTCATGAGAATGGGACGGAAACGGATGTGGCAGGCCCGATAGATGGCCTGGGCCGCGCTCATGGCGGTGCGCTGGCGCAACTCGATGGCCACGTCGATCATGATGATGGCGTTTTTCTTCACGATGCCGATCAACAGAAACACCCCGATCAGGGCGATGATGCTGAACTCCACATCGAAGATCTCCAGGGCCAGCAAGGCCCCCACCCCGGCGGAAGGGAGGGTGGAGAGGATGGTGATGGGGTGGATGTAGCTTTCGTAAAGCACCCCGAGGACAATGTACATGGTGACGATGGCCGCCAGGAACAACAAAAGGGTGTTCACCAGGGAGGCCTGGAAGGCCAGCGCCGCCCCCTGGAAGGAGGTTTCGATGCTGCCGGGCAGATTCAGGCGGTCGAGCACCCCGTGAATGGCCGTGACCGCGGCTCCCAGAGAGGCCCCGGGGGCCAGATTGAAGGAGAGGGTGGCGGCGGGAAACTGACTGACGTGATTGTTCACCAGGGCCACCCGCCGTTCCGACACCCGCGCCAGGGAGGAGAGGGGGATCTGCTGACCGGTGACGGCGGGAACATGCAGATCCTGCAAGGAGTCGGGAGAGAGGCGGTATTCCGGTTTGACCTCCAGCACCACCCGTTTCTGGCTCGACTGGGTGAAGATGGTGGAGATGAGGCGCTGTCCGAAGGCGTCGTAAAGGATATTGTCGATGGCGGCGGTGGTGACGTTCAGACGACCGGCGGCGGTGCGGTCGATCTCGATGAAGGCTTGCGGGGCCTGATCCTGCCAGTCGCTGGTCACATCCGCCAGTTCCGGCGCCTGTCGCAACTGCTCCAGAATCCGCGGGGTCCACTCCGCCAGTTGGGCCGGGTCCGGTGAGCCCATCAGAAACTGGTACTGGGTCTTGGCCATGCGGTCTTCCACGGTCAGATCCTGCACCGGCTGCATGTACAGGGCCATGCCGGGAACCTCCCGGGCGGTTGTGTTCAAACGGCGGATGATCCCGGTCACCGACTCCCTGCGCTCCTCCATGGGTTTCAGGGAGATGAGCAGCCGACCGCTGTTGAGCACCGTGTTGATGCCGTCCACTCCGATGAACGAGGAGACCGACTCCACCGCCGGATCCTCCAGGAGTTTCCGTACCACCGCCTGTTGGCTGATGGCCATGGCGGGAAAGGAGATCGATTGCCGGGCCTCCGAGAAACCCTGAATGAGCCCGGTATCCTGGGTGGGGAAAAATCCCTTGGGGATCCACTGGTAGAGCAGTACCGTCAAAACCAGGGTGCCCAGGGCCACCAGCAGGGTGAGGCGCTGGTGATCGAGCACCACATCCAGGGCGCGGCCATAGGCGTTGATGATGGGATTGAGCCACTTTTCCGCTCCATGTCTGGAGGGGCGCAGCAGCCGGGCGCAGAGCATGGGGGTGAGGGTCAGGGAGACCACGGCGGAGATGAGGATCGCCACCGCCAGGGTGATGGCGAACTCGTGAAACAGCCGTCCCACCACATCCCCCATGAACAGGAGGGGAATCAGCACCGCCAGCAGCGATACGGTCAACGAAACGATGGTGAAGCCGATCTGTCTGGCCCCCTTGAGGGCGGCCTGCAGGGGTGCTTCTCCCTCTTCCACGAAGCGGGCCACGTTTTCGATCATCACGATGGCGTCATCCACCACAAAGCCGGTGGCGATGGTCAGGGCCATGAGGGTCAGATTGTTGATGCTGAATCCGGCCAGATGCATGATCCCGAAGGTGCCCACCAGGGACAACGGCACCGCCAGACTCGGGATGATGGTGGCGGGCAGATTGCGCAGGAAGAGAAAAATCACCATCACCACCAGCCCGATGGCCAACAGCATCTCGAAGCGCATCTCCTCCACCGAGGCGCGAATGGTGACGGTGCGGTCGGAGAGGATGGTCAGATCCAGGGCATCCGGCAGCAGTTGACGCAGTTGGGGCAGCAGGGCCTTGATCCGGTCGGCCACCTCGATGACGTTGGCCCCGGGCTGGCGCTGCACGTTGAGAATCACCGCGCTCCTGTCGCCGGACCAGGCGGCCAGCCGGGCGTTCTCCTGCCCCTCCACGATGTCGGCCACCTCCTTGAGCCGCAACGGATTGCCGTTGCGATAGGCGATGATCAACGCGCCATAATCCCCGGCGGTTTTCAACTGGTCGTTGGCGTCGATGGTGGAGGCGCGCAGTGGACCGTCGAAGCTCCCCTTGGGCTGGTTGACATTGGCAGCGGCAATGGACTGGCGCAGATCCTCCAGGGAGAGCCCGGCGGCGGCCAATGCCTTGGGATTGGCCTGAATCCGCACCGCCGGTCGGCTGCCTCCCACCAGACTCACCAGCCCCACCCCGGGAATCTGGGAGATGCGCTGCGCCACCCGGGACTCCACCATTTCATGGAGACGGGAGATGGGCCAGGAGGTGGATGTGGCGGCCAGCGTGAGAATCGGGGCGTCCGCCGGGTTGACCTTGCCATAGGTCGGCGGCATGGGGAGATCCGTGGGCAGCAGATTGGATCCCGCGTTGATGGCGGCCTGCACCGACTGCTCGGCGATATCCAGCGACAGTTCCGGACTGAAACGCAGGGTGATGATCGATGCCCCGCCGGAACTGATGGAAGAGATGCGGTACAGACCCGGCATCTGTCCGAATTGCCGTTCCAGGGGAGCGGTGATGGCGGAGGTGATCACATCCGGACTGGCGCCGGGATAGAGGGATGTGACCTGGATGGTGGGATAATCCACCTCCGGCAGGGCGGACAAGGGCAGCAGCCGATAGGCCAGTGCCCCGGCCAGAAGCATCGCGATCATCAACAGGGAGGTGGCGATCGGTCGCAGGATGAACAGGCGGGAGAGATTCATGAGGAGCCCGCGCCGTCAGGGGCGCGCGGGGGATCGTTCTTCGTTTTGTCCGGAGGCAGTGCGCCTCCCTTGTTCTTCTTTTTCCACTCCCCCTTTTTGACCGGCTCCCGGGGGGGGGCGTCCGGGGAGATCACCTCCACCCGGGCCCCCTCCCGGAGTTTGTCGGTCCCTTCCAGCACCACCCGGTCTCCGGTCTTCAGATCGCCCTGCCGGATGGCGGTCACGCCGCTGTCCGCAGGACCGGTAATCACCTCCACCACCTTGACCTGGCTCTCTCCGTCCACCACAAACAGATGACTCCCCTTGACTCCCTGCTGGATCGCCTCGGAAGGGACCACCAGGGTGTTGTCGAGGGTCTCCATCAGCACCCGGACGTTGACGAACTGGTTGGGAAACAGGGCCAGATCCCCGTTGGGCAGTTCGGCCTTGAGCCGGATGGCGCCGGTGGTGGCATCGATCACGCTGTCCATGGCCACCAGCCGACCCACGCCGAGTCGATCCTTTTGTTCCCGGTTCCACACCTCCGTCACCACCGGTTCCGACCCGGCCAGACGCTTGAGCAGATTGGGCACGTGGGACTCCGGCACGGAAAAGACCACCGCCACCGGTTGCAACTGGGTGATCACCGCCAATCCGGTGGCATCATTGGCGCGCACCATGTTGCCCCGGTCCACCTGACGCAGACCGATGCGTCCGGAGACCGGCGCGGTGATGCGGGTGTAATCCAGCAGCAGACGGGCGTTTTCCACCTGTCCCCGGTCGGTCTCCACCGTGCCCTGATATTGCCGCACCAGGGCATCCTGGGCATCCACCTGCTGTTTGGCGATGGCGTCCTTGGCCCAGAGATCCTGGTATCGTTTCAGATCCAGCCGGGCGTTGTCCAAAAGGGCGCTGTCCCGGGTCAACTGGCCGCTGGCCTGACGCAACTGCACCTGGAACGAACGGGGATCGATCTCGGCCAGCAGTTCCCCCTCCTGGACCATGGCCCCTTCGGCGAAATGGAGCCTGGTCAACTCCCCGTCCACCCGGGAACGGACCGTCACCTGGGCAAGGGGGGTGACCGATCCGATGGCCGGCAGCCAGACCGGCAGTTGCGCGGTTCTGACCGGACTCACCGAAACCGGCTGGGGACGCTGGGAATTCCATTTGGTCCCCTTGCGTCCCGCCTCGTCTCCGCCCGCACTGTTGGAACCCTCTCTCTGGGTCGTGTACCACCAGCCTCCCCCGGCCAGCAGGGCGCAAAGCAACAGATATTTCAGCAGGCGGCCCAAAATCCGCCCCCCCTGCATCCGCAACAGCCTGGAATTCATGGTGGAGCATCACTCCATAGGGTTCAACAGGTCAAATCACCGTCGCCACTCGTCGCGGTGACGGTGGCTCCCTTCATCGCACAAGGCGCGGACCCGGCAGTGATGCCCGGTCTGTTCCCGACAACGATGTTCCGCAGCCCGGGCCGCGGCGCCTTCCGAGTGGAAGCCGTCGCTCCAGATCCATGCGTCGTCCCGGTTGGACCAGGCGATGGCGCCGCAGGAGTTGGCGAACCGGCCCACCACCCGGCAATGACGGTTGCCGCACTCATCCAGCGCCGCGTCATCCGCCCGATGCTGGCTGGGGTAGTTGACCACCATGGCCTCCCGGCGTCCCCGCTCGTCGATGGCGATGGACCCGAAGGCCAACAGCTCGGTGGAGGAGAATAACAACAATAAGAACAACAAAATGGCAGCAGGAAAAGCTTTCATGGCCGCTCCTTGAAGGATGATGTTAGCCTGTGCAGGCTCGGGATGTCTGCAAATTTCACAATTCTTTACACAAGCTTTGTTTGCCAAACCCCAATCAGACGCCAAGTTTCTCTTTGATTTTGCCGATCTCCTCCCGGGCGTAATAGCAGCATACCCCTTTTTTGGCCGCCGGTTCCAGGCCAAGTTCCTTGATGGCCTTTTTCACCCTGGCGTCCGAGACGCCCAGTTCCTTGGCGATGTTGGTGGCGGTGCTGACGGGGTTCTCCTGGATGTCGCTCATGGGTCGGTTCTCCTTGACAGGGCTGGGGTGATCGTGGGCAGATGGCGTTGTTGACGTGGCG
>JADGAB010000149.1 GCA_015232245.1 Magnetococcales bacterium
GAATATCGGTGACATCATGAAACAGGCGCAGGCCATGCAGCAACGCATGGCCAAAATGCAGGAGGAGCTGGCCGCGCTGGTGATGACCGGACATGCCGGCGGAGGCATGGTGCAGGTGGTGATGAATGGCAGGCAGGAGGTGCTGCAGGTCAAGATCGATCCGTCGGTGGTGACTCCGGAAGATATCGAAATGCTGGAGGATCTGGTGGCTGCGGCCTTCAACGATGCCCAAAGAAAGATCCAGGAGGCATCCCAGGCGAGCATGGCCCAGTTGACCGGAGGTCTCAAGATTCCCGGTTTGAATCTGCCTTTCTGAAATCCTTGTGGCTGTGTCGAGCGCGCAACTGGTGAAGGGTCTGCCGTCTTTGGAGCGTGCCGTGGTGGTGTTGTCCCGGTTTCCCGGCATTGGCCCGAAAAGCGCCCGGCGCATGATTTATCATCTGTTGCGTCGGGGAGAGTCGGCGATACAAGAGTTGATCGACGTGCTGGAAGGGGTGCGGGATCGGATCCAGTCCTGTCGGATGTGTCACAACCTCTCCGAAGAGTCCTTGTGCTGGATCTGCGCGGATCCGGGCCGGGATGGTACCCGTTTGTGCGTGGTGGAGGAGCCGGCGGACCTGCTTGCCATGGAAAAGGCAGGTCTTTTCAAAGGGATGTATCATGTTTTGGGGGGGCGTCTGAGCCCTTTGGACGGGATTGGTCCGGATGCGCTGCATCTGGCATCCCTGGAGGCCAGACTCTCTGTTGGAACCATCGTGGAGTTGGTGGTGGCCACCAATCCCACCTTGGAAGGAGAGGCCACCGCCCATTACGTGGCGCAGTTGGCGGAAACCTGCGTACCCCGTGTGACCCGGTTGGCGTATGGATTACCCATGGGGGGGGAGCTGGAATATCTGGACGAGTCCACGCTGTATCAGGCCATGGCGGGCCGCAGGGATTTCCGACGTGATGTTTAAAAATGCGGGAAACCCTTGAATGTTTTATTGCGGTGCAATATAATTGGTTCCCGTGTCGCCACCCCGGGGAGTCCGATGCGTACTCAAGGACTTTTCGTTGAAGTCGGCATGTGTGGAACCTCAACCCCTGGAGGGCGTTTTCGATGAGCGAACAAGCAGCCCAGTCAATGGCGCAATTTCCCTATCCGGGCATTCCCGGAACCGGGGATGGCTCCGATGCCGTCTCGTATATAGAGACCCGAGCGACCGATGGAGCCGCAGCCTACCCGATCACCTCGTCCACGAACATGGGCATGTTGTATCAGGTGGCCGTCGCCAATGGCGCGAAAAATGTCTGGGGCACCCCGTTGGCCTGGATGGAACTGGAATCCGAACACTCTTCCGCCTCGGCCTGCGAAGGATTTGCCCTGGCGGGTGGACGGGTGACCAATTTCACCTCCGGACAGGGGTTGATCCTCATGAAGGAGGTGCTCTACACCATTTCGGGCAAGCGGTTGCCGCAAGTGCTCAATGTCGGCGCCCGCGCGTTGACCTCGCAGGCGCTCAACGTCCATGCGGGTCACGATGACGTGATGGGTGTGGCGGACTGTGGCTGGGGCATTCTCTTTGCCCACAGCGTGCAGGCGTCGGCGGATCTCTGCCTGATCGCCCGGCGCGCCTCCGAGGATGCCTTGACGCCGATGATGAATGTCCAGGACGGTTTCCTGGGAACCCATACCATCGAGAATCTCAATTTTCCCGAAAACGAGTTGATCCGTGAGTATCTCGGGGATCCCAGGGATCGCATGCGGGCCATCTTCGATCCGGCCACTCCGGTGCAGATCGGCGTGGTGCAGAACCAGGACGCCTACATGCAGGGCAAGATCGCCCAGCGTTGTTTCTACGACAAACTGCCCGGCCTCATCGAGGCGGCCATGGATCGGTATTACAGTATGACCGGTCGTCGCTATCACCTGATCGAACCGGTGATGATGGATGACGCGGAATACGCCATCGTGGCCATGGGGACCACGGCGGAAACCGCCATTTCCGCCATTCAGGTGGTGCGGGAGCGCCTCGGGGTCAAGCTGGGAGTGGTGATCGTCACCAGTTACCGTCCCTTCCCGGATGCGCAAATTGCCAAGGCTCTTGGGAACTGCAAGGCGGTTTCCGTGATCGAAAGATGTGACATTCCCACCATGGTGGACAATCCTCTTACCACGGATGTGGAAGCCTCCCTGGCCAAGGGTGCCATGGGACTGCCCGGATTCACCAAAATCGACCGGATGCCGGTGGTCTTCTCCGGGGCCGGCGGACTGGGATCCCGGGATGTGACTCCGGGTCACATGATGGCCGTGGTCAAGAACATGATCGCCGGTCCTGTGGCGGGCAAACGGTTCTTCACCCTGGGGATCGATCATGAAACCGCTCTGCCCGCGGAAGAAGAACCCGATGTGCGTCCGCCAGGATCGTTCTCGGTGCGTGCCCACTCCGTGGGTGGCTTCGGTTCCGTGACCACCAACAAGGTGATCGCCACCATGCTGGGGGACATCTTCGGTTTCCGGGTGCAGGCGGCTCCAAAATACGGTTCGGAAAAGAAAGGGTTGCCCACCAATACCTATCTGACCGTGATCCCGGAAGGCAAAATTCTCACCCACTGCGAATTGAAGCAGGTGGAGTTCGTGCCTCTCATGGATCCGACCACCTGGTATATGGGCAATCCCCTGGTCGGGTTGCAACAGGGCGGGATCGTGTTCCAGCATACGGACGAGACCTCCCCGCAGGGCCTGTGGGAGTCGTTGCCTCCCTATGCCAAGTATTTCATGAAGACCAATCAGATTCGTTTCTATGGCGTGGATACCATCCAGATCGCCCGGGAGTCCTGCAAGAACGACTCCTCCCTGATTCAACGTTTCCAGGGTGTGGTGCTGCTGGGGGTCTTTTTGCGGGTGACGCCGTTCCGGGTGAATGCCGGCATGACCGAGGAGGCGTTGTTCGACAAGGTGGCCAAACCGTTGACCAAATACTTCGGCAAACGGGGCTCGAAGGTGGTGGAGGACAATCTGGCCGCGGTTCAGAAAGGATATCATCGGGTCATGGAAGTGACCCCGGAGATCATGGAAACCACACCCGCCGATCTGCTCGCCATCGGCAAAGAGGAGTGGGACGCCAAAGGCAAGGACGTCAACGCGTTCTTCATCTAGGGGAGTTGCCGGGTGCGGCGCTTGCCGCGCCCCAAGGAGGATCGTCATGACTCAGCGTGCGTTAATCTATACCGAAGCCACTCCCTCATGGTACGACGCCACTCGTGCCCGGGAGATCATGGATGCCTACAACTCCGGAGCCGGCTCTGGACAACCGGCGGATCCGTTTGTGGCCTGCTCGGTGGTTCCGGCGGGGACGGGTTCCTATCGGGACTTCTCCTATATCGCCCCGGATCTGCCGGAGTACACGGCGGACAACTGCGTGGCCTGCATGGAGTGCGTGCAGAACTGTCCGGACTCGGCCATCTGGGGCAAGGTGCTGCCTCCCGAGACCGTCGAGAAGACCTTGAAGGGGTTCCCTGACGCAAACGATCAGGCCAAGGTGAAATCCCAGCTTGTCCAGACCACCAAGTTCTGGAAGACCTACGACAAGAAAAAAAGCAAAGGTGGCGATGCCCCTGGAGGGGCATGGTTCGGGATTTTTGTCGATCCCACCAAGTGCAAAGGGTGCGGCGAGTGCGTCACGGCCTGCGGCAGCCACAATGCCTTGAGCATGATCAAAAAGACTCCGGTCAATCTGCCGGACTATTTCACCCTTTGGGATTTCTACAAACAGGCCCCCACCACCCCGGAAGCCTACATCAATCCGAAGCTTAAAGTGGATATCATGCTTCGGGACGCGGCCAATCAGTACGTGGGCGGGGCCGGTTCCTGCATGGGGTGTGGCGAGACATCGGTGTTGCGCCAGTTTTTGGCCATGACCCATGCCAAGGTGGGCAACAAATACGGCATCGTGGCCAATACCGGTTGCAATACGGTGTATGGTTCCACCTATCCCTACAACCCGTATCGCGCCCCCTGGGTCAACTCCCTGTTCGAAAACGCCGCCACCGTGGCCATGGGGATCCGCAGTCACTGGGATCAACTCGGCAGGCAGGATCATCAGATCTGGGTGATCGGCGGTGATGGCTCCATGCTGGATATCGGCTTTCAGGCACTCTCCCGCATGTTGACATCGGGGATGAACATCAAGGTGTTGGTCCTGGATACCCAGGTCTACTCCAATACCGGGGGACAGGCCTCCACCGCCACCTTCATAGGACAGGATGCCAAGATGTCGGTGCATGGCACCCATGTGCAGGGAAAATGGGAAGCCCGCAAGGAGATCGCCAACATCGCGGTCATGCATCCCCGGGTGTTCGTGGCCCAGACCGTGGGACCGATGATCAGCCATTTCTACAAGAGCATCGAACAGGCCCTGGAGTTCAATGGCCCGGCCCTGATCAATGTCTATACCACCTGTCAGCCCGAGCATCAGGTCGCGGATGACAAATCCTGTGAACGGGCCACCCTGGCCGTGGAGTCACGGGCTTTTCCGGTCTTCATCCACGATCCGGATGCCGGCCCCACCTTGGCATCCCGGATCTCTTTGCAGGGCAATCCATCCATTCGTCGCGACTGGAACATCCGCAAGAGTGCCAGTGGGGAGGAGAAGCCGTTCGATTTCATCGAGTTTGCCAGAGGCGAGGGACGGTTCCAGAAACATTTCAATGCCCTTGGCGAACCCAGTGAGGTGCTGAAAGCCTCCCAGAAGGATCGTCTGGCCAACTGGCGTCTCCTGCAGGAGTTGGCCGGGATCCAGAATGATGACTGGAACCTGGAAATCGAGAAGAATGCATAATCGGATGGATAAACGTTGCCGGATCGGGTAAGATCCAAGATACGTTACATGAGTCCATTCCAAATTTTTTGTCGGAGCAAGGGGAAGGAGCGTAAGCAATGGAGGATCGGGCCACCACCAACCTGTTCGGCACTTCTGGCGATGGCGCCAAGTCCGCGGATCTCAAAATGCTGGAACGTCAGATCGTCCAGCATGATGGCGTCTATCAGGCCGATTTTCACTCCTGGCGTGTCGGGACGTTTTTTCAACGGGTCTACAGCACCACCCATCAGCGCGGGGTGGGTTTCGAGGCGTTCTGTCGCGCCATCGAGCCGGACGGCTCGACCCATTCGGCCACATCGATCTTCTCGTGCATCAACGATCCGGATGACGTGGTGCAGATGGATCGGATGCGCATGTTGTTGCATCTGAAAAATTTCATGGCTTCCGAGATCGATGACCGCTGGTTGATCACCAACATGCATCCCCGGGTGATGCTGGGAGTCAAGGATCCGGATATAAGGTTTCTCGCCGAAGTGCTGGATTATACCGGATTTCCGCCCCAGCAACTGGTGATCGCCCTGCGGGAGCACGCCGGCAACTTCGAAACCGTTCTGACCCGGACCATGGGCCAGCTCAAGGAGTTGGGCTGTCTGGTGCTCTTTGACGATTTCCGGGCCGAATCGGCCAATCTGGACCGTTTGTGGCGGTTGTCGCCGGATATCGTCAAGCTGGACCATTCGCTCATCGATAACGCCTTGAAAAGCGGACGCGCCAAACGCATGCTTTTCAAGCTGGTCTCGTTGATTCACGCCTCCGGCGGTCTGGTGTTGATGGAGAAGATCGAAACCGAGGAAGAGGCGTTCCTGGTGATGCGGCTGGAGGCGGATTTTGTTCAGGGCCGTTACTTTGGCAACATGGAGACCCGGGCCACCCGGCGCAGCGCCGTGGACTGGGATGGGGCGTTCCGCAATCTGGCCTCCCAGTGCGAGCGGGAGGTGTTCAAGGAGGTCCATCACCACAATCTGGAGATGGGTCAGTACACCAACGAGTTCATGGAGTGCGCCTGGGCCGTGGCCGATGACCTTCCCCTGGAAGAGGCGGCGGTGCGTCTGCTGAGAATGCGCGGGGTGGAACGGGTCTATCTTCTGGATCACAAAGGGTTGCAGGTGAGCCAGAACATCTTCCCGGAAGAGAAACTTAAACGGGTCGATCCGCGCCACAAGCCTTTGTGGGACTCCTACGGCGCGACATGGACCCGGCGTTCCAGTTTTTCCACCGCCATTCACAATCCGGGTGTGGTGCAGTTCTCCCCGCCCTATCGCTCCAATACCAGCCTGAACATCTGCACCACCTTGTCGGTCTCCATCCGCAAGGGGAGCCATGCCTATGTGCTCTGCTGTGATGTGGAGTGGAAGGAGGACAAGATCTTTTGACCATGAATATCGAGCTGCAGGCCATAGTCCGTGAACTGCTCAGGCGCACCCGGACCCTGACGAGCCGGATCGACCTGCCGCTCAATTCCGAGGATTCCAGACCCGGCGAGGCTGGCGGGGCGATCCTGAAGATGAGGGAGGTGGAACAGGAACTCCTGCTGTCACCTCTGTTCACCCCGGATCAGGAGGAGCGGTCCGCCTGTGAGGCGGCGCTGCCCCCCCGGGGTCTGAATCCGGAGGAGGTCGGAGAGCTTGTCGCGGCATTGTCTGCGGAAACGCTCTCGTTCCCGGCTTTTTCTGGAGGGAGGGACGGTTTCTGTCCTTTGCCTGATGTTGTTTTGACTCGATATATCCATCTGCTGGGTCTGGATCGCTCCGTGGATCAGGAGGCCGCAGGATTGATCGAAGCCAGCCTGGCCGGGCAGGATCGGCGCATGGTGATGAGTCTGGCCCGACGACCTGTCTGGCAATCCCCCGCCAGCAGGGAGTTGCTGTTGCAACTGTTGCGCATTCAGGGGAGCGCGGGAGCTCTCTCTGTCGGGAAACTGGAATTTCTCACCGGATTTGCCCGCACCTATCGCACCACCAGCGCGGAGGAACTGATCCGTGCTCTCAAAAGTCTGCTGGAATCCTACCGCATCGACTCCGAACACCCCACCTTCAATAATCCGGCCCTGGAAACCAAACAGGGCGAATCCATCCGTTCCGAACATTGTGACGAGGCGGTCAAGCAATATCGCGTGACCATGGCGCGCGAGATTCTTGAAGATTTCGGAAAATTTTCCGCGCCGCCTTGATCTCCGGACCCGGTTCATGGCATGCTTGCCCTGTTTGGTCGGGTATGCATAATTATGGACGATTAATCGGGTTTATGGAACGAAGCCGACCCTGAACATTTCATGGCCGGGTCATTGAAAAAAGCGCAACATAAACCAGTCATGGTCTCCATCTGTTATGACGAGACCTGGATCGAAGTTCCGTCGGGTAAGACCGTTTTGGCTGCGCTGGAAGCAGCCGGAGTCGGACTGATACGCGGTGTGGGATGTCGTGGAGGTATCTGCGGGGCCTGTGCCGTGCTTTACCGCATTCCGACCCAAACCCATACCATGTCCGCCGGGCTGATGTGTCAGGAGACCGTGCGGGATGGCATGGAGATTCTTCCTCTGCCCCACGTTCCCCACAAAAAAGTCCCGCACCATCTGGAACTCCCGGAAGACGAAACGCCTGCCCATCATGTGTTGCGCCTCTATCCCGAGGTCAACAACTGCGTCATGTGCGGGGAGTGTGTCCGGATGTGTCCCATGGACATCGATGTCATGGGGTATGTGGGCATGATCAAACGCGGCGACTTGAAGGGCGCGGCGCAGGAATCCTTTACCTGCATTCACTGTCAGTTGTGCGTGATCCGTTGTCCGGCGAGTATCTCCCAGCCCAATGCCGCGCTGGCGGCCCGGCGATGGTATGGACGCCATCAGATGGCCCGCGCCGATCACCTGACCCGCATGCTGGAGAAGGTCGATTCCGGACGCTACACGCCGCTTTTTCGCTGGATGCGCCGGTTGGACCCCATGGAGTTGCAGGCGCTCTATCTGCGGCGGGAACGGGAACCGGATGAATCGCCGCCGGGCACCTGGTTGCCCGAAGATCAGGCTCTGTTGTAGGTCGGCGGCGTCATGTCCACAGGACCATTGAACGTTTTTCCGGAAGCACTGCGTGACTCTGCCCGCATGGTGCAAAGGACCCGCGAGGCCCGTCTGAACCGTCGGATGATGGGAGAGCGGATCGAGGCATTCTCATTGTCGGATCGACGCGCCCTGTTGCAGGAATTTCATCCCGATTACCGGGAAGAGGGGCGGGGGGTGTTGTCTGTCGGG
>JADGAB010000014.1 GCA_015232245.1 Magnetococcales bacterium
GCCAAAGGCCCAAGCAAAGGCCCAAAGGCCCAAGGGCTTCATTCCTGGACCCCACCCCAGGGATAATCCCCTGGACCCCTACAAGTGAAACCGGCATCCCGAGATGTGCGGTTTTTGGCGGTCTCAAAGGAGCGGTCAATGGCGGAAAAACCGACAACTTCAGGGAAGGATGTGGTTGAAGTCCCCCTGTGGTGGCGGAAGATCAATGCCGTGGAACTCGAAGCCGTGTCGAGCGCCCGTCGGGCCCAGCGTTTGCCTTTGGCCGTGCAACCGGGCATGGGAGACGCAACCCGCCAGTTGCTTGCCGATGAACGGTTGTTGCTCACCGCAGGAAATCTGGCGATCAGTGCCCGGCAGCACCGCCTGGTGGCGCTGGAGAGCTTCAATGCCAAACTCAACCGGGTGGTGGAGCGCGCCATGCCGGGCGAGGATGACTTCAAGCCCCATGCGTTGCAGTTGCATGAGTCGGGAGAGGGGTTGACCTTTTGGGTGTGGGAGGGGGAGTTTCTGGCCGGTGAACTGTTGGAACTGCGCTTTTCCCTGTTCGCCGAACAGCCTATGCCTGTGCACGCCTACTGCCGCATCCAGCGCGTGCGCCGGGAGTGGAGCGGGGCGGGGATCCGGATCGAGTGCGGTTTCGAGAACTTAAGCCCGGTCGGATCCTCCCCCCGGCCAACCGCCCCTCCGGCGCAGCCCGTGGTTCCGGTTCCGGTCCCGGTTCTGGATGATCTCCCCCCGGAACCCTCTCTTTGGGAGCCGGGCCTCCCCGAACCCGTGCTCCCCGATCGCAAAGAACCCTCCATCTGGGAGACACCCCCTCCGGCTCCGGCTCCGGCCCTGGCCGCCAGACCGCCGGAGCCGCAACCTGTCCGTCCCGCCAAACCGCCCCAGCCGCCCCTGCCCCTGCCCATGCCCGGCATCGAAGAACGTCGGGCCAAGGTGGATCAGAAACTGGCCGAAGGCAAGGCCATGGTGAATGCCGATCCCAGAGTCGTGACCGCCAGATTGGTCGAAATCCCCTCCGCAGGTCCGAAACGTCAGGATTTTCGCCTCAACGACAACCTCCCTTTGGCCTGGAAGGTGGTGACCCGGGAACATTTCGATCAGGCGGTGGCCTATTTCAACGACCATCGGTCGTTTCCGCCTCGCGAGGCCGTGGCGCGACAAAAAAGGCTGCTGGCCGAATGCGACGTCTTGTTGAAGATGTTGCGGCAACTCAACGTCAAGGCGCGGCGTCCGGTGGTCTGGTTCCGGGAGCAGTTGGATCGTTGGTTCCGGCAGGCCAACTCCGAAAATGAAGAGGAGTTCTTCACCAGCGTTTTGATGGTTTTTCTCGTCTTGATCCGGGAGTTGAACAAACGTCCTCCCGGCGCCATGATCGCCGCCCAGGTGGTCTCCCTGCTCAAGGATCAGGTGGAGTTGCAGATCGCCCGGGATCGGCTGGATCCGGAGGGGAGAAAATTGGCCAAGAGCTCCCCAGAAGAGGATCTGGTCGAGGTGAAACGCCAGATCGCCAAGCTCCATGGCGAGTTGCGTACCGCCAGCTCCGGGTTGTACGACAAGCTCAAGACCTTTCAGGAGGTGCTGGGCATGATGGATCTCTCCACCCAGGATGTTCCGAAGCATTTCACCCCCGAAGGGGATGCGGTGTTCACCGTGAATCTCAGCGCCACCGGCGTGGCCTGGCGTACCTCCCGTACCCATGTGGTCAAGGGGGATCTGTTGGAGGTGCGCCTCGGACTGGATCCGGATGGGGTGGGTCTGGAGACGGTCTGGGCCTACGGACGGGTGGTGGTGGTCCAGGCCCCGGACGAGCATGGCAAGAGTCGGGTGGCCTGCTTCTTTGAACACATGACCCCGGTACAGAGGGAGAAACTCCAGATCCATATCGCCCGCCGTCAGCGGGAAGAACTGGTGCGCCGCGCCGCCGGGTTGTGATCCGTGGGAAGCAAGCCTGGAGAGGGGAGGGGTGGAAAGTTTATGAATAGAATAATTATTATTGGTGCGTCAGGGCATGCGAAAGTTGTTATTGATAGTGTCGAAAAGAGGGGGGAGGCGGAGATCGTCGGAGTGGTGGATCGTGCCTGCCGGATTGGAGCCAAGGTGTTGGGGTATCCGGTTTTGGGAGAGGATGCGGATCTGCCTGGATTGATTCAGCGTCATGCCGTGCAAGGGTTGGTGGCGGCCATCGGGGATAACGCACGTCGGGCGGAGATGGTGGAGAGAATCCGCAATCTCTGTCCCGGAATGCCGTTTCCCGCCGTGATTCATCCCCATGCCTGCATTGGCGCCGGAACCGTGATCGGCGCGGGAACCGTGGTCATGGCCGGCGCGGTGATCGGTCCGGATTGCCGGATCGGGGAGTTCTGCCTGATCAATCATCTTGCGTCATTGGATCACGATTCCGTGATGGAGGGGTTTTCCAGTCTGGCTCCCCGGGTCGCCACCGGCGGCAATTGTCGCATCGGCGCTTATGCGGCCCTGGGTATCGGGGCGGTGCTCAGGCATGGCATCCAGGTGGGTGAGCATGCGGTGCTGGGTGGCGGCGCCCTGGCCCTGGATCCTGTGGAGGCGTATGCCGTCTCGTATGGGGTTCCTGCCAAAAAAATCCGGGAACGGAAGCTGGGGGATTCCTATCTGTAGGGTTTTCAAGCTGCTGCCGTGGTCATTGGGGGATCCCCGGAGAGCGATTCTTGAACAGGATGAATTTCGGCACGGTTTCTCCGGGCCGAAAGGCCCGCAATTCAATCAAAGGCTCCAGTCGGGTTCCACACAGACCATGCGTACCCGGCTTCGGCACGTCCCAGGCCAGAAAAGAGCGGATGGGTAGCTGGTGGTGTTCTTCGATGACAAACAGCTCTGTTTCGGACGGACCGCTTGAGGCGGGTTGCAACCGGGAGAGGGGGATTCTGATTCCCTGGTGGGCCGGATTGTCCTCATGGATGGCGATGGCCGACTCCGTAGAATCTGCCAGGCGGCGCAACGTTACCTGCGCCTGGCCCTCACTGGATTGCACCGTATTGGAAAGGAGATACAACCCGGTGATCTGTTCGGCCTCCAGACGCTTCAGGGTCTGACGATCCATGGGCAGAAGATGGCTGACCAGTAATGTCTCCTGTTGGCACTCCGCTTTCAGACGGTGCACGAGCAATTCATCATTCTTGTTGATCTTTCCCTGCACCGACAAGCCCAGCCAGCACCCCCAGAGCACGGTGAACCCCCCCAGGACCACCATGCCGGAGCGCAGGAAAGAGTATTGCTTCCGTCCCATCAGGGTCCAGATGAGCATCGCCAGCAGGGGGGCCAACAGGAACAGAATGAACACGAAAGAACGCACAATGCCGCTTTTGATAAGATAATAGGAGGCAAGCGGAATCTTTTTCAGGAACGGGGCCGTGGCCGAAAAGTGCGCGGTCATCACCTGGGCCATTTCGCCAAAGGAGGTGATGGTCCGGGAGGCGTGTTCTTCCAGGCCGATGAAGGTCATGGGCTCTGTGGTTTGACTGGCAAACCTGGTCAATACCTCTGTCGGCGAGCGGTGACCGGTCATGTATTGGCAAACCGCGGTTGGATCCGAGACCGTGGACGCCCCGTGAATCCAGGCCTGTTGCCAGACGATCAGTCCGGCCAACAGACCCAGCAGCATGAATTCATGACGTTGTTGCGTCAATCGCGGAAGGCTTAAGGTTGCGAAAAGGACGATCGTTGAGATGTGAAATCCGTACGTAAGATAACCTCGGGCGGAAGCGCTGGGACCGAAAAAAACACCAAGCGACAGTGATGCCAGAGCGCTGAGGAGCAGGAAAGCCAACTCATGCGTATGTGAGACCGGAATGAGGTGTCTGCCGTGCCGTTGCCATCCGACGATGAAAAACAGCAGCATGATGGCGAAAATGATGGCCGCCACCGGTTCGGCAAACAGGAATTGAACGGTATTGTTTTGTAAATGGTGCAGAAAATTTCCGGCAGAAAAGGTATTCATCCAGGCATGGACGGCTTGTGCGGTGTATTTTCCTTCCAGAAATCCATACGGGATGGCGGTGCCATAGGCGTGATTGATCAGCCATGGCCAGGCCAGTCGCCAATAGACCAGGAACAGCGCCAGAGTGGCGCACAATACCAGCAACTTGCGCCACTCCCGGACCATCACCACCATCAGGGCAAGGTAGAGGGCGATGTTGAACGAATAGACGGATATGGCATAAAACAGAAAACAGGCGATCCATAAAGTTATCGCCAAGGGTTGTTCCCTGGCCCAGGGACGATAATGCAAAATCAGCAGGAGAGCGAGTGCCCAGAAGGTCGCGGCAGTCAGGTGTCCGCTCATGTCATTGAGATGATAGTTGAAAATCGACAGAGACAGAATCAGCAGGGTGGCCAGGATGGCGCGCGGCAGGGGCAACCGGCAGCGGATCATCAAGAAAAAGCTCACGACCGTCGTCAGAATCACATTGATCCGGTTGAGCAGTTTGCTGGCCTCGATGGGCGATAAATATGGAAAAAGGAGCCAGGCTGCCAGCCCCGTGCCGGGTCGGAGCGTATAGACTTCATAATTCTGTCCTCCGCCACTGAGCATCAACTGATCGGCCAGCAGGGAGGTGTTCTCATTGTGAATCAGCTTGAAGGAGGTATCGTACTGTTGCGAGAAGCCGTACATGGCATTGGGTTCGTTACCGCACCATGGGCCGCTCATTTGTATCCAGGGATTTTCAATGCCCATTCGGTCCCAGAGATGAATGGGTATCAGGGCGAACAGAGCCAACAGGCATGCTGTTATAAGATTTTTCTTGCTCATGATAGATGTTTTTTTCGGTTGGGATCGAAAAATCAACGCCGCATGTCGGCGATCAGTTGCCAAATCGTGAGAGAGAGCAGGGATGGCAGCAACAGCGCCGCATTGTAGACATAGCGCTCCAGGGGGGATTCCACCAGCGCACACAACAAAATCAGGGGAAAATAGAGCAGCAGGGTCAATGTGGCCAGAATGGTGACCGGGTGGTGATTTTTTGTCGGCAAGTTTTGTGGTTGCCCGGGCCGAAGCAACGCGACCAGCTTGGACAGCAACAGAATGGCAAAAAAGAGGATGGCCCATACATCCAATTGGAAAAGGGAGATCGTCAGCAACAAGGAGAAATAGAAACCGCTGACAACCCAACGGAGGTATTCCTTGAATTGCAGCCGAATCACCTGAAATGAAAAACTGGTGAACAGTCGGTCCACCCGGATGGAATGCAATGGGCTTCTGGCCTCTTCGAGCGTGAAGAGGCTGTTGGCGGCAGGTGCCCCGATGCGCCAGACATACGTATTGAAATTATTGAAACTGTTGATCATTTGATAGCCAAGAACATATTCAACCACCGGTTCTTCCAGAGCGACGGTTTTGGACCGTTCAATGATGGCCAGCGCCAGGGGTTGGACCTCCGTGCTCAAAAGAGGCACCATATCCGGTTTGACCATGGCTGCTGAAAATCCAAGGAGATTGAAGCCGAGATACGCCACCAGACCGAAATGGCCCACCACTTTCCAGCGGAGCAGACCGTACAGCAGAAACGGAATGCCTGTTGCCCCCAGATGGAGCGCAAAGGTTTTGATCGTCCCGCGCCAGTCCGGGGCTCCGTACAGGCCAATGGTTCGATAAAGATGCAGAAAGATCGCCATCACGGGAATGGTCAGGATGTAGGGCAGGTTGGCGGGTTTGATGTGGTAGGTGAGCATCATCGCCACGATCAACAATATCCACCATCCATAGGTGTGCCGGACGCCTGGACGATTCAATAATAAAAACGATGAAATCGTAATCAATCCCCATGAGTGGGAGAGGGATTCGGTCATGATCCGATTGTCAAAGCGATTCAGCCAGAAAAGGGGCAACGCGGCAAAAAAGCTTTGCCAGCGGGAAAAACCGAAAGAGCGCAAGGCGTGATGAAAGAGCAGAATCGCCAATACGTGCATGGCGGTTTGCAGGTGGACCATCATGGACTGGTTTCCAAGGAGCAGCCCATTCACATACAAGAAAAAGGGATAGCCCAACGACCGGGCGGAAGCGAGGGGATCGGGCCAGCGGAACAGACTTGCCACCATGTTCACATAAGAGGCGGAATCGCGTACCGGGAGGGCGATGGGATTTTGTTGGATATAATAAATATAGTAACCAATGGCAACCAGCAGAAGTAGCCATAAGCTTGTATTGTGTTGTCTGTGCTCGCTATTGACTGTATTCATTTCATATTTTATTGTTTTTAGTTTTTGTTGTTGAAAGCATCAATGGGGGCGGACACAGACCATCCGCATGTTGGAGGTGCGCCCGGAGATCATGCGTTGTGCCAGATCCGTGCACACGGCCAGGCCCGCCACAATGGGATTGAGGGTGTGGAAAAAATTGGACACGTAACCCGGCGCGCCACGCTCCATCAGGAGGTGGTGACACGACTGGATCCAGAAGGATGGGGACAGGAGATAATCCACCCTGTGGATCTGCAAACCCGCTTCCCGAACCAAACGCCCCAGGGTGTCGGCGTCGAACAGGGTCCAGTGTCGCGGAAAATGGTAGCCTCCCCAATAACGCTCCTGGAAAAGGCGGGGATCCCATGCGTCCAGGTTGGGAGTTTCGAGGATCAGCAATCCTCCGGGGCGCAGCAGTCGGGCGGCGCGCTGAATCACCCGGCTGGGGGCGTCCAGATGTTCGATGACCTGGCGGAACAGAATGAGATCAAAGGAGCCATCCGGGACATCCAGTTCTTCGAAGCGCCCCGGAAGCGCCCTGTGACCGGCTTTGGTCACGGCCTCCAGGGCTGCCGGACCGATGTCGTTTCCCCACAGTTTCCAGTCGGGAGAACCGTGCCGACGCAGCAGATCCAGAAAACCAGCGCCTCCGCAGCCTGCGTCGAGGATGTCGGCTGTCGGGGAGATGTGCGCCTGCCAGGCCCGCATGCTGCCACGCTGAAGCCACTGACGGACCCGAAGCATCGTTCCTCCCCGTTGATCAAACTGGTAGGGCAGGTAATGGGGCGGATAGATCCGTTCCAGTTCGGATGCGTGGGGCCGGGGGTTCAGGTGAACCAGGCGGCATGCATCACAGCGTACCATGGTGAAGGTATCGTCGGAGGTGGCGTATTCGAAATCCTTGCCTTCGGTGAGTATGGATGTGGCCTGCGCAGCGCATCCGGGACAGGAGACCGGGGTCATGCGCAGGGGGGAAGGGGGGTTGGAGGGCGTCATGATTGTTCCGGGGGGTTGGAAGATGGCTGGACCGGGGTCAGCCAGGTCACGTCCCGGTAGGAGGTGATGGGTTTCTTGTTGCCTGGAAGGTAACATGGGGTGCGTGCGACAAAATCCGCATCCTCCGCCGCCAGACAAAGGGGAGCGTAGGTGCGAAACTCCTCGCAGGCAAGGGATCTGTCACGCACCTGACGGAGGGATTCGCTGCGCAGATTGCCCAAGGCGATCTGGATGAAAGGGCAGGGCATGAGGTTGCCGTAAGGCGAGAGATAAAGTTTCTCCTTGACCGCTCCACACCCCACCCGCAGCCAGTTGCCGCGCATATCCCACTTGATGCAGGGATGTTGGTCCATCATGCGCAGCATCTCCTCCCGGTCTTCGGGGCGGAACATCATCTCCACCCGTCCTTGCCAGTGGCCCACGGGCACCGCCAGATTGAAATGACACCAACTGCCGGTCTCCTCCGCAAAGGCGATGAGACGGCGGATCCCCTCGCTGCGCAGGTTGTCCCGGGAGACGCAGGTGGAGATGAGATGTTTCAAGCCTTCCTCCCGGGCCATGCGTACCGCAGCCACGGCCCGGGCGTGGGCGCCGGGGGTTTTGCGAAAGGCGTCGTGTTCTTCCGGAATGCCGGAATCGATGCTCACGCACATCATATCCAGTCCCGCAGCCTTCAGAGAACGCAGCCGTTCCCGGGTCACCAGCCAGCCGTTGGTCTGAATGCTGATGGCGCACCGCTCGGGACGGAAGGCGCGAATGATCTCTTCCAGGTTCTTGCGCAGCAGCGGTTCGCCACCGGTGAAGTGGAAGATCAGGCAGCCCTCATCCTGGAGTTCCCGGGCAATGCGGGCGTATTCGTCCAGAGTGAGTCGCTTTTCTTCGGGATCCTTCATGGGCAGGGCGGAGCAATGGTCGCAGGTCATGTTGCAATTGTAGTCGATGGCGATATCCATGAACCGCAGGCGCGGCATGCCCAGCAGAACGCCTTGAACGGAACCCCACAAAAGACGAGCCAGAAACTGCGGTTTGCGCAGGAGTGTTCCAGACAGCATGAAGCGGATATTATCCGCAAAATCATGTAATTTTGATTTGTTGAAAAGCATATCGATGAAGTCTGCTCCCTGGGTCGGGTGTTGGGATACGGGGCCTTCAAGGAAGATCGTCAGGTCTTGATGCAGGAATCGTGCTGATCATGTGAGGGCGCGGGCGTCAATGCAGCATGATTTCGATAATCTACACCGCCCGCCATTTCTTTGTAAAGCTTTATGTCGCCTCCGATCCCGATGATTGCCGGAGGCGCTCCCAGGCCTGTTGAAAGGTGATGGCCTGGAATTGATCTCCCAGGCGGGCAGCGAGTGTGTGGTGAAAGCGGGTCAGGGTCTTCAGATGGGTCGGATGGACCCCTTTGGGGTGGATGTTCATGGAGAGAAACAGAGTCTTTCGGGGTGCGGCTTCCAGATGGCGTTCCAGACATGCCAGCAGGGAACGGGGGTTGGCGCCCAGTTCCAGACGCTGGAAATCGCTGGCCAGCACTGCCCGGGCGCGCCAATAGGCCCGTTTCCAGGATCGGGCCGGGGGGGGCGGTGGAGGCAGATGACAGGGTTCGCCCCGGAGTGGCGGTGGGGCGCGGTCCAGGAGAATGGCGGCGGCCTGTTCCACGGCTTCGGGCCCCCGTATCATCAGGCGTTGCCAGGGGTCGAACCGTCCGGCGGCAATGGGAATCTCGAACAGACCCTGACCTTCCGGGGCTGGCCTGTCCAGACCGTGGGCAGGGTCGATCCAGAAGTTGCCGGAGTCGGGCAGGCGGGTGAAGTCCACCTGTTGCACCGCCGAGGTGAGGCGCGCTCCGGGAATGATGGAGGAGTCGATGCGATAGCCGGTGTCGAGCAGAGCCTGGAGGATCATTTTTTCGTCGGGTTGCAGGCCGTACCCTCCGGCCCGGAAGGCCAGACATCGGTAGCCCGGGTCGTGGGGGCGCAGCAGGGTGGTCAGGTAGTCCGCGGCCTGGCGCAGCCACGCGGAGGTGTTGCGGAAACGTTCCTCCGGATCCTCCGACCAGGTGCCCAGGCGGTAATGGCGGGGGTCGAAGTGGAAACATCCGTCCACCATCCGGGTCTGGGACCAGTGGGGATGCAGATGGGTCTGCACATCGTGTCCCCTTTGGAGGGCGGTCACGAGTTGCGCTTCGGCCCGGGCGGGGAAATCCTTGCGCCCCAGTTCCCGGTAGCGCCACAGGCAGGCCACATCGGCAAACAGGGTCAGGGGGATGGCGAGCTGCTCGCAGGTGGCCAGCAGCGCGGCGGTGGGCTGGATCAAAACGGCCTCTTCCGGCTGGTGGTTGCGTCCCAGATAGAGTTCGTAGTCCGCCGAATAGAGAAGATACAGCATTGGACCTCACCTGTTGTCAGAGGCGATATGTTGCAAGATAAAATTTAAACCGCACCCGGTCCGGGATGCTTAAGTTTTTAGACCCGGCGGCAATGTGGGACGCACGGCTTGAAAAGGCGCCGCTTCGCGGCTTGTTGCGCGCGCGGGAATGGTTTAGCGTCCCAAGGGCTTCGCCCCTGGATCCCACCAGGGGCTTTGCCCCTGGACCCCACCAGGGGGATAATCCCCCTGGACCCCTATCAGTAAAACAATGCATTCTTAAAGCGGATGGGGTCAAAAAGCGACTTTTTTGTGATGAAGGAGGCCGGAATGCTGGGACAAGCGGTGCGTTGGTTGGCTCTGCGGTTGCCGGAAGCGTGGCTGCGGATCTGGGTGGGCGTGCTGGGGGATTGCCTCTCCGACCGTCAATTGTCGGACACCCTGCGCCGTCTGATCACCGCCCGGGTCGAGTCGCTGCCCCCGGAGGAGGCGTTGCGCCTGCTGTTCCGGCTGGATGCCTCTTTGTATGCCCTGCAGGGGCGTCAGGCGGTGCGTTACGGCCAGGGGGTGCATGTCAAACATCGCCTGACGGGGTATCATGATTTTTTTGTCGCCCGGCTCTCCCCCGGAGAACGGGTTCTGGACGTGGGATGTGGCCATGGGGCCCTTACCCGGGACATGGCGGAACGGGGAGGATGCCGGGTGGTGGGGATCGAACTGGAAGCCGACAAGGTGGTTGTCGCCAGACGGGAGCATGCCCATCCCCGGGTGGAGTACCGGATCGGCGACGCCACCGCAGGGCAGGGGGAGGATCCGGAACGGTTCGATGTGGTGACTCTCTCGAATGTGCTGGAGCATCTGCCGGACCGGGCGGCATTCCTGCGGCGTCTGGTGCGCCAGGTCGCTCCCGCCCGGCTGTTGATCCGGGTGCCGCTGTTCGACCGGGAGTGGCGCGTGCCCCTGAAACAGGAACTGGGGGTGGAGTGGCGTCTGGATGCCACCCACGAAACCGAATACACCCTGGAGGGGTTCATGGCTGAGATGAACGAAGCCGGTTTGCTGATTCGTCATCTGGAGATGCGCTGGGGGGAGATCTGGGCGGAAACCGTTCCGGCCCCCCCGGTCGGGAGTGTCGAGTCATGACCGGCCCCCGGGCTTGGCTGGCCATGCTGGGTCAGGAACTCAAAGGCCGGTGGCGCCGCCAGGTCCACTATGTCTCCGATTCGGCCAACTGGTCCTACAAATGGGATGCCCATTACCTCTCCCGGGGGCTGGAGGCGCGCCTCGGGGATGCGGTGCCCATCATTACCGCTCCCTGGGCCTTGCGCCATCAGGTGATTCTGTTCGGCAACCGGGCGCCGTTCTTTTTCGGCCCCCGGGAGCGCCTGCACCCCTCCAACGCCATTTTTCTCATCTGGTTTCACGGCGAGGCGGACTCCGGGGATCCCACCATGGACAAAATGTTCGCCCAACTGCCCCAGGCCGTGGAACGGGTCAAAAAGGTGATCGTCTCCTGTACCGTCTCCCGGCGGGTGCTCATGGCGCAGGGGGTGCCGGGGGAGAAGATCGAACTGATCCCCCTGGGCGTGGATCTGGCCATGTTCCGTCCCCCCACCCCTGAGATGCGTCAACAGGCCCGGGCCACCCTGGACATTCCAGAGGAGGCCTTTTGCATCGGTTCGTTCCAGAAGGATGGCACCGGCTGGGGCGAAGGCGAGGAGCCAAAACGGGTCAAGGGCCCGGACCTGTTTCTGGATCTCATGGCCCGCATCCGGGGAGCGCATCCGGGTTTGACGGTGCTGCTCACCGGCCCGGCCCGGGGATTTGTCAAACGGGGGCTTGAGACTCTGGGCATCCCCTATCGGCATCACTTCCTGGAGGATTACACCCGGATCGTCGCTTGCTATCAGGCCCTCGACCTCTACGCCATCACCTCCCGGGCCGAAGGGGGCCCCAAGGCCCTGATGGAAAGCTGGGCCTGCGGCGTGCCCGTGGTCTCCAGCCGCATGGGCATGCCCGCGGATTGGATCCTCGACGGTCAGAACGGTTTTCTCTCCGACATCGGCGATACCGCCACCATGGCCCGTCAGGTGGTCTCCCTGATCGAGAATCCGGACCTCCTGGAACACTTGCGGGCCGGGGGACTGGAGACCGTCCAGGGGCTGGACTGGGATCGCGTCGCCGGTCAGTACCACGCCCTTTTTGTGGAGTGCGGGGTGATTTGAAGGTTGCCATGGGGTGGCGGGTCTGATAGACTCTTGGCATCTCTGACAACCAATTGTTATTGAAAGTCAGTTACCGATTCTTACTTTTATTAATGAAACCTTCCGGGGGCAAGACCATCATGTCGATGAAAGGCGAGTTTGCAGGCTTGATCAAGGATGCGGTCCGTGAAATGTTTACGGCCTACCTGGTCATGGGGATCGAGGACGGCCCCACAGTCAGCAAAAAGGGTGATGATGACTATCGTCCGCCAAGCTCGGAAGTGACGGTGGTGATCAACTTTTCCGGCGGAATTCATGGGGGCATCCATCTGGCCGCGCCCCTGCATGTGGCCATGGAACTGGCTTCCTCCTTCTCTGGGGAGACCTACGATACCATCGTGGGGGAGGCCGGGGACGGCTTCGGCGAACTGGCCAACATCGTGGCCGGCGGCGTCCAGACCCGCCTGGGCACGGGCTATGGCAACATCAACCTCACCCCGCCCACCCTGATCACCGGCACAGACTACAAAATGCAGTACAAGAGCAACTTCGACAGCGTGAAACAGTATTTCAAGTCCGACGCCGGGCTCTTTTTCGTGGAATTCTTCTTCTACGTTCAGCAATTCAACAAACAATTCAAATGAACCGGTGATCCTTTTACGCGGTGAGACTGGCGCGCTGAATGGCCGCCAGCAACTCCCGTTTGCTCACCGGTTTGCTCAGATGGCCGTTGCAACCGGCGGCCAGACTCTCCTGTTGCTTCTCCAAAGAGGCGTGGGCGCTCAACGCCAGGATGATGCATGGCGCCCGCCCGGATTTCCTCTCCCACTGCCGGATTCGCCGGGTCGCGGTGAGTCCATCCATGACCGGCATCTCCACATCCATCAGCACCAGATCGAACCTCTCCTGTTGCAGCCGTTCCACCGCCAAGGCGCCGTGCTCCACGGTGATCACCGCTTCGTGGGATGACTCCAGATAGATTTGAAACAGCATCCGGTTTTCCGGACAATCCTCGGCCAGCAGGATGCGCAGCCTTCTGGCCGCCGCCGGATGCTCCACCTTCATCGCGTCCGGTCCGGGTTGTTCCGGCGCCAGTCGCACCGGCAGGGTGAACCAGAAGGTGCTGCCTGCGCCAAGACGGCTCTCCACCCCGATGCCGCCACGCATCATCTCCAGCAGTTTCCGGGAGATGGAGAGCCCCAGACCGGTGCCGCCAAAGCGTCGGGAGATCCCGGTGTCCGCCTGGGTGAACTGCTCGAAGATCCTGGCCTGAAACTCCGGGGAGATCCCGATGCCGGTGTCGGCCACGGCAAAGCGCAACTGCTCGGGGGGGCCGGATTCCAGGGTCAGGGAGACGTGAATCTCTCCTTGCTCGGTGAACTTGATGGCGTTGCCGATGAGATTGATGAGGATCTGCCGCACCCGTCCATCGTCCCCGAGAATGGACCGGCAGGCATCCGGGGCGATCGTGGCAATGAGTTGCAACCCCTTGTCCTCCGCCGAGTGCCGCATCAACTGGGAGATCTCCTCCACCAGGGATCCGGGAGAGAAGGCCATTTCGCTTAAGGTGAAACGGCCCGACTCGATGCGGGAGTAGTCCAGAATGTCGTTGATGATGGTCAGCAGCGCTCCGCCGGAACGGTGCATCATCTCCACGAAATGACGTTGCTCGGCAGAGAGTTCCGTCTCCAGCAGCACGCCGCTCAAGCCCAGCACGATGTTCATCGGCGTGCGGATTTCATGACTCATGGCCGCCAGGAAGTCGCTTTTGGCCTGGGCGGCCCGTTCCGCCCGTTCCTTGGCGTCCCGCAGTTCCATTTCGATGTTTTTGCGTTCGGCGATCTCGTTTTTCAAGGCGGCATTGCTCGTCGCCAGTTCCCCCAGCAGACGGGACATGGTGATGCGTCGAAAGTAAAGCTCCAGATAGATCCGGATCTTGGACAACAGGGTATAATCATCGATGGGCTTTTCGATGTAATCCACCGCCCCCACCCCGTAGGCGTGCATCCGGTGGGAGAGATCCTTGTAGGCCGCGGTGACGAAGATGATCGGATACTCCCGGGTCCGCTCCTCGCCCCGCAGCAGGGTCGCCACCTCGTAGCCGTCCATGTCCGGCATCTGGACATCCAGAAGGATCAGGGCGAACTCGTGTTCCAGACACAGATGCAACGCCTGATTGCCGGAGGCCGCCTCCAGGATTTCGACCCGTACCGGACGCAGCAGCTTGCGCAACGCCACCCGGTTGGCCGCCACGTCATCCACGATCAGCAGTTTTGGCAAGGGATCGTTCATGATTGCTCTTGGTCCGCTTCATCAAGGAAAGGGAGAACCGGGGGGCGCAGGGTGCGCATCCGATAGATCCGGGAGTCCGGGTCGATCTCCCGGAAGAGTTTTTCCACTGAGGTTCCCAATAGACTTTCCTGGTTGCCCAGACAGAGAAATCCCCCGTGCACCAGGCTCTCCCGGAAGAGGTTCAAGACCCGGTTTCTTAAATGATGGTTGAAATAGATCAATACATTGGCGCAATAGATCAGATGGGTTTCGGCAAACACGCCGTCGCTGACCAGATTGTGCCCGGAAAAAACGATCCGCTCCCGGATCTCCTCGTGGATTCTGGCCTGTTCCCCCTCCACGTGGAAATGATCCAGCAGCAGGCCACGACCGCCGGAGAGTTGATGGTTTCTGGAGAATTGCGCGATCTTTTTCAAAGGATAGCGTCCGGATTCCGCCATGGCCAGGGCGGCGGGGTTGATGTCCGTGGCATACACGGTGGCGTGCGCGAGCAATCCCTCCTCCTTGAGGAGGATCGCCAGAGAACAGGCCTCCTCTCCGGTGGCGCACCCCGCCAGCCAGATCTGGATGCGGGGATAGGTGGCCAGATAGGGCAGCACCTGATCCCGCAAGGCCAGATACATGGCCGGATCCCGGAACATCCCGGTGATGGAGATGGCCACATGGTCGATCACCCGGTCCAGGCAGGCGTCGTCATGGAGAATGCCGGGGAGCAGTTGCAACAGGGAGTCGAACCCGCGTGTCTCCGCCAGAAGGGTCAGACGTCTTTGCAGAGATGCCCGGGAGTACTGGGTGAAATCATACCCGTGGCGCAACCGCAGGGCTTCCAGCACCAGATGGAGTTCGATCTCCGGGATGGTTTTCTGGGCATTCATGGGAGTTGAGTCAACCAGTGGCGCATCATGGAGATGAGCCGGTCCAGATCCACCGGCTTGCTCAAGTAATCGCTGGCTCCGGCCTGCAGACACTTCTCCCGCTCCCCGATCATGGCCTTGGCGGTGAGTGCGAGAATGGGAAGGGTTTGCCATTCGGGCCGGGCGCGGATGGTCTGCATGGCGGTGTAGCCGTCCATCTGGGGCATCATGACGTCCATGATCACCAGATGGATCCCGGGATTGGCCTCCAGTTGGGCGATGGCGCGCCTCCCGTCCTGGGCCATGATCACCTGCAGGCCCCGCACCCGCAACGCCTTGGAAAGGGCGAAGATGTTGCGCATGTCGTCATCGACGATCAGGATGGTCTTCTCCCTGAAAACCGGGTCCGCGTGGATCGCCGGGTTGGGGAGGGGGGCGGCCCGGGGAACGACAGGGGGTCTGGTCTGCACCTCCTGGAGAAACAGGGCCACCTCCTCTTGCAGTCGCTCCGGAGAACGGGCACCCTTGAGAATGATATGATCCGTGAACTCTCTCAAGCGCAGAGTCTCCTGATCCGTCAACGCCCGGCCTGTATGGATGATGGCCGGAGGCAGCTCCACCTTGTTGACCGCGGCATGTTCGAGAAACTCGAATCCGCTGATGCCCCGCAGATTCAGATCCAAAATCAGGCAACAGAACGCCTCCTGGTCAGGCGGCTGAAAGCCTCCTCCGCGGTGGCCACGCAGGTGGTTTTCACCTGGGCGGAACTCAACAGGGTGGTGATGGCCTTGCGGGTGTTCGGGTCGTCCTCCACCACCAGCACGTGACGGGGTTCCAGTCCGCCCTGTTTCCGGGCGATCCGTTGCAGCACGGTTTCGATCTGTTCCCGGCTGACCGGTTTCACCCAGTAATCCTCGGCCCCCTGTTCCCGGCTGGCGGCGCTCTCATCCCGGGCCGAAATGATGTGAACCGGGATCTCCCTGGTGTCGGGATCGCTTTTGAGCTGTTTGAGCACGCTCCAGCCATCCACGTCCGGCAGGGTGAGATCCAGGATCACCCCTTCGGGGGTGTTTTCCCGGGCCAGGGTCATGGCCGGTTGTCCGGTGGTGCTCATCAGGGGAACAAACCCTCTGGCCCGGGCCAGATCGCCAAGAATGCGGGCAAAGACGGGATCATCCTCGATGATCAGCACGGTCCGCCGGGGCGGGGCGGGCGCGGGCAGGAGCGTGACCGGTTCCGGCGGGCCGGGAAGTGACGCCAGGGCAGACGGGAGGGTTTCCGGGGCGGGTTCGTGCAGGGGCAGGGTGATGGTGAAGGTGCTTCCGGCGCCCGGGGCGCTGACCATTTCAAGCTTGCCTCCCAGCAGGCCGGTCAGTTGCCGGGCGATGGAGAGCCCCAGGCCGGTGCCGCCGTGCCGTCGGCTGGTGGTGCCGTCGAGTTGCTGGAACGCCTGAAAGATCCGCTCCTCATTGCCCGGCGGAATGCCGATGCCGGTATCGTGTACGGCGAAGGTCAGGAATTCCCGGTTCTCTCCGGGGGTGGTGGCGCTCACCCGGTCCACGACAAGTGCCACTTTGCCGGTTTCCGTGAATTTGATCCCGTTGGCCAGCAGATTGATGAGCACTCTTTCCAGCTTGTGGGGATCGGTCAACAGGGCGGGGGGAAGCTCCGGAGCGCCCCCGATGGCCAGGGAGAGCCCCTTGTCCATGGCCAGCGGGGTGAAACGCCTGCGCAGATTGGCAAAGAGATCGTCAAGCAGCACCGGTTCACAGGTGGTCTCCATTTTGCCGGATTCCACCTTGGAGAGATCCAGAATGTCGTTGATCAACAGCAAAAGATCCCGGCCACTGTCGTGAATGATCTGGGCCGACTCCTGTTGATCCGCCGTCAGGTTGCCTTCCGTGTTGATGGCCAGGGAGCGGGCCAGAATCAACAGACTGTTCAACGGTGTGCGCAATTCGTGGGACATGTTGGCCAGAAATTCCGATTTGTAGCGGGAGGCCAGTTCCAGTTCTCCGGCGGTGCGCTCCGCAAGCTGGCGGGCCTGGCGCAACTGGTGGGCATTCTGCTCCAGGGCACTGTTTTTCTGGCGCAACTCCTCGTTGGTGACCAGCAGTTCCTCGCCCTGATTCTTGAGTTCCTCCTCGGAACGGCTCAGTTCCATGGTCTGTTGTTCCAGCGTGGCGCTCTTGGAGCGCAGCGCCTCGTTGATGACCCGCAACTCTTCGCTTTGCGCCAGCAGTTCGGTTTCGGATCGTTGCAGCAGTTGCGCCTGATTCTGGGATTCGCGCAACAACTCCCGGGTGCGCAGTTGCCGCTTGAGGCTCTCCAGATGAATGGCGATCACCGGCAGCATCACCTGCAACAGGGCCCGCTGGCTGTCGGTCAAGGTCTGCAAGGCGGCGATCTCCACCACCCCCAGCACCCGGTCCTGAAACAGCAACGGCGCCAGAAGCAGCATGCCCGGTTGAGACTCTCCCAAAGCCGAGGTGATGCGGATATAGCCCTTGGGCAGTTCGGCAAGCTCCATCATCTGTTTTTGCCGGGCGCACATCCCCACCAGATTCTCTCCCACCGGAATGGTCTGACGGGCCAGACTGGCCCCATGCAATCCGTGTCCGGCTTTGAGTTCCAGAACCTCTCTGGCTTCATCCAGCAGATAACAGGCCCCGTGGACCCCATTGACCAGGGGCGTCACATGGTTCAAAACCCCCTGGGAAAAGGGTTCGAGTTCCTGAAACTGTTGCAATTCCACCGACAGACTGCTCACCTGGCTTTTGATCCACACTTCCTCGTCGGTCATGCGGGCCATGCCCTGCAACACTTCGATGGAACGGGCCAGGGTGCCGAACTCATCCTGACGTGTGGTGCCGGGCACCTGGATGGTGAACCGCTTGGCCGCCAGGTCGGTCACCGCCTGGTTCAACTGGTTCAAAGGATGGGTGATGGCCCGCAAGGCCAGAAGCGCCACCAGCAGACCCAGCAGGATCATGCCGACAAAAAACAGAAAGACAATCCGTTTGCCCTCCGCCCCGGAGCGGTCGAACTCACTACTCAGGGAGAAGGCCTTTTCCTGGGCAAAGGCGGTGATATAGTTGATATTATTTTCAATCACTTGCAATCTTTGCCGGTATTCCGGCGATGTGTGCATAGCAAGAGACTCGGCGGTCTGATTTTCAAAGAGAGCGGTGATTTCCCGATGGACCAGCACGTGCCACCACGTCTCCAGCAGGGAGCGGGTCTCCCGCACCCGGGCCTTGTCCCCCAGGAAACGGCTCTGGATGATCTCCAGTTGCACTTGCAGATCCTCCCAGGAGTTTTGCATGCGTTGCTCCATGGAGCGGATCTCTTCGTGGTTTTTGCCGGTGTGGATCAGAGCGCTCAGAAAGCGGATCTCCTGGACCTCCCGTTCCAGTTTCAGCACCGCGCTGGTGACGGTAAAGGGATGCTGAACCAGACGGTTGTGGATCGTTCCGAGTTGCTGGTTGTGATAATCGAAGAAAAGATATTGCAGGATCAGCAGGATCAGCAGGATCGCGAATCCGGCGGCGATCCGGTAGGCCAGGGAGAGATGCTGGAGAACAGGCATCGGGGGATCTCCTGCAACACAAAAGGTTTACTCCATGCCGGTCGTCAATGCCGCGGCAAGATCGGCCTGGGTGACATCCCCCCGCACCACGGACCGGCCAATCCCCTCGGGCAGCACCAGACGGATTTTTCCCTGGGCGACCTTCTTATCGTGTATCATGGCTGCCAGATAGTGGTCAATCGGATAATCGGGCAGACGGGTGGGCAGACCGGAGTTTTTGATCAGGGTCTGGATGCGGCGGGAGTCCTGAGGGGAACAGATGCCGATCCGTTCCGCCAGGTGGCAGGCCGCCACCGTGCCCGCGGCCACCGCCTCCCCGTGCAGCCAGGTGTCGTAGCCGGTCAACGACTCGATGGCGTGACCAAAGGTGTGTCCCAGATTCAACAACGCCCGGGCGCCGTGTTCCCGTTCGTCCATGGCCACGATTTCCGCCTTGATTTCGCAACTGCGCCGCAACAGGGCGATCAGCCAGGCCGGATCCCGGGCCAGAATGGCTTCCAGATGGGTCTCGATCTGCGCGAACATCTCCCGGTCCCAGAGAATGCCGTATTTGATCACCTCCGCCAGGCCGGCGCGGAACTCCCGTTCCGGGAGGGTCTCCAGGGTGGCCACATCCATGAGCACCAGCGTTGGTTGATGAAACGCGCCGATGAGGTTTTTGCCCAATGGGTGATTGATGCCGGTCTTGCCCCCCACCGAGGCGTCCACCTGGGCCAGCAGCGTGGTGGGCACCTGCACGAAGGCCACTCCCCGTTGATAGCAGGCGGCGGCAAAGCCGGTCATGTCGCCGATCACCCCGCCACCCAGCGCCAGCAGCAGATCCCCCCGTTCGAAACGGTGTTCGATGAGGGCGTCGAAGATTTTCTGCAGGGTGAGCCAGTTCTTGTGGCTCTCCCCGTCCGGCAGAATGATGGGCGTGACGGCAAAACCGGCCTGCTCCAGGGAGTCCCGGGTCCGGTCCAGATGGAGAGGCGCCACGGTTTCGTTGCTGACAACGCCTATTCTTTGACATTTCAGCCGTTTCCGGCACTCGGCGCCCAGCATCGGCAGAATCCCGGTGCCGATGAGGATGTCATAGGAGCGGTCGCCCAGGGCCACGGTCAGGGTATGGGAGATGGGGCTCATGGGTTCTGCTCGATGATCCGGGGGGTGAGAAAAACCAGCAGTTCGACCTGCTCGTTGTTTTGCGTCTCCTGCTTGAACAGCCAGCCCACCAGGGGCACCTTGGAAATCTGCGGCACGCCCACGGTGTTGTCGCTGTCGTTGGTGCGGTAGATGCCCCCCAGCACGATGGTTTCGCCGTCTTTCACCAGGGCCCGGGTTTTGATCTCCTGCTTGTTGATCGGTGGCGGGGCGGCGCTGTTGCTGGTGCCGGGGGTGTTGTTGGTGGCCAGCACCTCCAGGATCACGAAACCGTTGGGGGTGATCTGCGGGGTGACGGTCAGACTCAGGGTGGCGTCGATGTAGGAGTAGGTGGTGGCGCCGTTGGAGTCCCGGGTGGGATAGGGCTGGCTCGACCCCTGACTGATGCTGGCCGCCTGGTTGTTGGTGGTCAGAATGCGCGGCGAGGAGATGGCGGTCAGCTTGCCGGTGTTCTCCATGGCCCCCAGTTCGATGTCCAGATCCACCATGGGGGAGATGCTCCCCAGATGAAACCCGACGGTCCCGGCGGAAGAGGGCATCAGACTGACGTTCTGGGGGGCGCTTTCGGTCATGCGGGCCCGGGGTTCGGTGATTCCGGCGGCGTTGAAGGTCTGGGACTGGTAGGCGTTGGCGATGTTGCTGGAAAGCCCCCACTTGTCGTTGCGCTTGAAGTTGAAGCCCCAGTTGATCCCCAGGGACTCCAGATTGCGCCGTGTCACCTCCACGATGCGCGCCTCGATGAGCACCTGGGGAATCGGACGGTCCAGGCGGCTTACCAGATCCCGGATCTGCGCCAGATTGCCCGCCACATCCTTGACGATCAGGGTGTTGGTGCGTTGATCCAGCGAGACGCTCCCCTGACTGGAGAGAATCCGCGTCCCCTTGGCCTGATCCCCTTCCTGCAACAGGGTCTTGAGCTTTTCCGCCTGGGCGAAGCTGACCGGGATCATCTCCGTGACCACCGGTTCCAGTTGTTTCTTGTTGTTCTGTTCGGTGATGCGCGCCTCGGCGGATTTCTGGATCTCCGCCAGAGGGGCGATGCGCAACACGTTGCCCACCCGCACCTTGCCCAGCTGCTTGGCCTCCAGCATCAGATCCAGGGCCTGATCCCAGGGCACCTCGTCCAGACGCATGGTCAGGGTGCCGGTCACGCTGTCGGCCAGAATGATGTTGATCCGGGCGATCTCGGCCATGAACCGCAAGGCGTTCTGGATGTCGATCTCCTTCACATCCAAAGAGACCTTCTGACCCGTATAGGGAAACTCCTCCACCGGCATCTGGCCCCCGGTCTGGGGGGATTTGACCCGGATCAGGAGTTCCCGTTCCTTTTGCAGAATGTCGTGGGCCCCGGCGTCGCGACGCAGACGCAACGTGGCCACCAGGTTCTCTCCCTCGGGCTTGAGATCCACATACTCCACCGGTCCGCCGAACTCCCGCACATCCATGCGCCGGATCCATTTGGCATCCGCCCGGGTTTTCTTCAACTGGATGGTCAGATCCGTTCCCTGTCGTTGACCGTGGGAGGCGAACCCCTCCCGGTCCAACTGGATCCGGGTCAGGGCATCCTCTCCGTCCCGGGAGAAGCTTACCAGGGTCACGGCAGGGGCGCCGCCCGCGTCGGGACGGTTGGAGAGGTGGATCACCGGCATCCCCTGATCCCGGGAGACCCGGTAGGCGATGCCCGGATGGGCCAGATCGACGATCAGACGGGTTTTGCCGGGGGCGCCCGTCAGTTGGGCCCGCAACGCCTCCGGAGTCCCGGCAGAAACATTCCGGGTCTCCCCGGGACCCGCCATGCCCGGCAGATCGATCACCATGCGGGGGGGATCCTCGGTGCGGAAGATTTGCGGATCCGGCATGGGACCGGCGCCGAGAAAACGGATCTCGGTCCCTTCTCCGGCCCGGGTGACGCGGGCGTCCTTGATTTCCGGACGACTGGCCCCGGGGTAGCCTTTCTTGGCCAGAACCGTCAGTTCCAGCCCCTGGGGAGTCTCCTTGAGATCATATTCCAGCTGGGCGGGCAGGGTCAGTTCCAACTGGCCGTGATGCTCCGGGGTCTCGCCGGGGAAGAGGCCGCTGATGGTGGACAGATTCACCAGACGGGGCTGGATGGCGGCCTCCAGCAGGGTCTGGGGAAAGACCAGCAGAATCCGCGGGGGATCGTTTTTCTGGTAGAGCTGATGGGTGAAGGGACCGTCCGCCTTGAGGGCCAGCAGGGTTCCCCGGGACTCTTCCCGGGTGGTCAGTTCCACGATGCGGGTGGCCTTTTTGTCTGGAGGCGCGGCGGTTTTGGCGGGAGCAGGGGGGTTGGACAGACATCCGGCCAGCCAGAACAGCGCCAACAGCGGGGACAGCAAGGAAAATGCGTTGCGCATCCTCATGGTTTTTTCTCTTCCTGCAACCGTAAGGTGATGTTCCTGGGTTCGCCGGTTGGGGATGGCGAAGGTTCGCGAATGGTCACGACACCATCCTCGATGGACGTGATCACTCCTTCCCGCATGCCGATGCGGAAGCCGACACGGATCAGATGACCCCGCCCCTGGGGATCCTTGACCATGGCCGCCGGTTCCCAGCCCGAGGTGGAGCGCAGAATGGCCACCAGCTTCAAACTGTCGAGTTGAAAGGCCTCCAGAGGCTCCTTGAAACGGGCGGGAAGCTTCGGGGCGTCAGAGCCGGCAGTTTCCGCAGGCGGGTTTTTCTCCGTGCCCGCCGGCGGCTGGAACGGATTCCGTTTGCCCTGCAGCCGGTAGAAGGTCTCGGCGCTGCCCGGAGGCTTCTCCTCGGCCACAGCCTGGCCGACCCATCCGACGATCATCAGCATGAGGGCCGGTCGCAGCATCGCTCATTCGTCCTTTTTGGGCTTGTCCGCGGGTTTGGCCGCCGCCTTGGCCTTGGCTTTTTTCTGCGCGCTCGCCGCCAGTTCGTCCGCATCCAGAAAACGGTAGGTGGTCGCCTTGGCCGTGGTCAGCAGGGCACCCTGTTTGTCGGGTGTCATCAGAATGTCGTTAATGGTCACGATGCGGGGCATGCGGGCTATGGCTTGCATGAACAGTGCCGTTTCATGCCATGCCCCCTGGATCTGCATCTCCACCGGCACCTCCGCGTGGATGTCCGCCGGGAGTTCGGGTTTGGGAGCGAACAGCAGAAAGGTCAAACCCTGTTCGTGGCCCGCGTTGGAAATGTCGGTGAGCAGCGCGGGAATTTCTTTTTTGGAGGGGAGCTTGCGGGCCGCTTCCGCCTCCTGGAGTTTCAGCTCCGCCAACTCCTTGCGCAAGGCCGGCAATTGTTTCAGCATCATCTGACGGGAGTGGATGGTCTCCTCCTGTTGGGCGACCTCCCGGTTCAGGGTGTCGATGGACTCCTGGAGATCCTTGAAGAAAAACTGCCAGTAACCGGCGGCGATGGCGCCGAGAATCCCAAGAACGATGCCCGCCTTGTGCAGGGCCTTGAGCCGCAGCAGCGCCCCCGGATCGAATCCCAGTTCCATGGCCATGGCTATTTTTTCTCCCCGTCTGGTTTGGGGGCGCTCTTGGCCTTGGGATCCACCGGTTCCGGCGGCGGCTGGATGCGGGCCGTGACCGTGAACTCCTTCATCTCCGTCTCCTCCTTGGCCGGACGGGCCACCCGGGTCAGATCCACATGGGTCAGGTGCAAGGAGCGCTCCAGAGCGCTCATCAGATCGGCCACCAGGGCGTTGGACTGGGCCTTGCCCAGCAACTCCAGGGTGTTGCCCCGGGTGGTCAGACGGGTGAGCCAGACCTTCTCCGGTATCTGCTGACTGATGGTGTCCAGCACCCGCAGGGTCAGATCCCGGGAACGGCTCAACTGGGCCACCAGATCCAGCCTCTGGCGCACCAGTTCCCGTTTGGCCTTGATGTCGGCAATCTCCCCCAACTGTTTTTCCAGAAGCTTCAGGGTGGTTTCGTTTTCCGCCTTTTTGGTGTTCAGTTCCGCCAGATGGGCCTCGAAATGGAGATTCACCCCCAAGGCCACCCCCACCCCCAGGAGCGCGACCCCTCCCCACAGGGCAAACAGCCGATTCACCTTGGCCAGCCGACGGGCCGACCGGGAGGGCAAAAGATTGATGCTCAGCCTCATGGCGCGTCTCCCCGCAGGGCAAGTCCCAAAGCCACCAGGAACGCCGGAGCGTTGCCGCTGTTCAGAGGCGCGGGCGTTGTGCCCGCCAGGCCGGACAGAGGGTCGAGTCGGACCACCGGCAGATTGATGACAGACTGCAATGTCCCCGGCAACTCGGGGATGGCGGCGCAACCCCCGGCCACAAATACCGTTCCGACCCTTTGGTTGGGATGGCCCGCGTGATGAAAATCCACGGTCTGCCGGATCAATCCGGCCATCTGCTCCAAAAAGGAGTTCAGCGCCGCTTCCCGTTCCTCTCCAGGCCAGGGAACGTCCCGGCTGTCCCGGCCCAGCCGGATCATCCGTTCCGCGTCCTCGTAGGAGCGCCCCTGGTTCTGCTGCAACTCCTGCAACAGCCGTTCCGTGCCAAAGGCGTGCTCCCGGGTGAACTCCGGCAGACCGTTGACAAGAATCGCGACACTCAAATGCGACGCCCCCACGTTGATCAGGGTCGTGGCCGGAATTTTGTCGCTTTTCTCCCCTTTGGCCGCCAAGGCGGGGCGGCAGAAGGCGTCGAAGGCGTTGGCCAGACAAAACAGATCCATATCGCACGCCACCGGTTCCAGTCCCGCCTCCCGGGGGGCTTCCATACGGTTGTCCACCACCTCTTTTTTGCAGGCGGTGAGCAGCACCTCCATCTGTTCCGCGCCCCGCTCCAGAATCTGAAAGTCCAGATAGACCTCCTCGATATCAAAGGGGATATGCTCCTCGGCCTCCAGAGCGATCTGATCCTCCAGATCCAGTTCGCTCATCAATGGCACCTGGATCCGTTTGATGATCACCGCTGGACCGCCAACAGCAATGGCAACCCGTTTGCATCCGAACCGGGCATCGGACCACAACTCCCGCAGAGCCTGCACCATGGCCTCCTTGTCCTTGACCTTTCCGCCAGAGACCACCTTGGGGGGCAGGGGCTTCCAGCCGACCCGATGCACGCTCCACCTGCGACCCGAACGGTGCAATTCCACCGCCTTGATCGCCGTGGCACCGATATCCAGACCCACGACGGGTTTGCTTACACCTCCAAATGGGAACATGCTGTTTCCTTGACCGATCTTGAAAGAGTCCGCTTCAACTTGATGAGGAATCTGGACGTATGGCTTCGAATCGACTAAAAAGCTTAATGCACTTTACAAGGAATTGCGGTCCGGTGGCAATACACCCTCTTGAGGCCGCATCTTCCTTTTGTTTCGTTCATCGGACCCTGAAGGACTGAATCCGACCATGGGCACGGTACGCAAAAAAGGCGACAAGAGCTCCGAAGCCATCGAACCGGATCTGTTCGACGCGGTTGCCGTGGTGGAACGCGAACCCGATCTCTACGTGGATCAGGATGTGCGGACCGCTCCGGTCTCCGTTTCCAAACCCCCGGCCAGGCCGCCGGTCAAACCTCCGGTCAAACCACGCCCTGCGCAACCCCCGGCCAAATCAGGCTTTTTGTGGCGCTGGATCAAGCGGCTGTTCTGGCTGGGAGTCTTGCTGCTGTTGGCCGGAGCCGGCGGGATCTGGGCAACCTATCTGCATTTCTCCGAGGGGCTGCCCACCCTCAACAACCTGGCCGACTATCGCCCCAACCTGTTGACCCGGGTCTATGCCCGGGATTATCAACTCATGGGGGAGTTCTATATTCAACGTCGTCTGTTCATTCCCCGCTCGGATATGCCCCAGCGGCTCATCGACGCCCTGCTGGCCATCGAGGACTCCCGGTTCTATCAACACCCGGGCATCGATTTCACCGGCATCGCCCGGGCCATCGTGACCAATCTCAAGGCCGGGGGCCGCAAGGTCCAGGGGGCCTCCACCATCACCCAGCAGGTGGCCCGCACCTTTCTGCTCACCTCCATCAAAAGCATGGAACGCAAGGTCAAGGAGATCATCCTCTCCTTCCAGATCGAAAAACGGTTCACCAAGGATGAAATTCTCGAACTCTATTTCAACCAGATCTACATGGGAGCCAGCGCCTATGGCATGGGGGCCGCGGCCCACGCCTATTTTGGCCGGGATGTCTCCGAACTCTCCCTGGGTCAGATGGCCATGCTGGCCGGTCTGCCCAAGGCCCCCAGCTACTACAGTCCGTGGCGGGATCCGGAAAAGGCCCGGGCGCGCCAGAAACTGGTCCTCAACCGCATGCTGGAACTGGGGCTGGCCACCGCCGAGGAGGTGAACGCCGCCATGGAGGAGCCCCTCAATCTGGTGCGGCCCAGGGAGTCCCTGGAACAGGTGGCTCCCCACTATCTGGAGCATGTCCGTCGCACCATCCTCGAGGAGTGGGGCAGCGATCAGCTTTTCAACGGCGGTCTGGAGGTGCATACCGCCCTGGATCCCCGTCTGCAGCGTTTCGCCCAGTCGGCGGTGCGCAAGGGACTGCTGGAGTACGACCGGCGTCACGGCTATCGGGGGCCTTTGACCCGGATCACCGACGTGACCCCCCATGGCCGGGCCGCCTGGCTGAAAAGTCATGAAAAATCCCAGCCCACCACCGGCGGATTCCTGCACGCCCTGGTGCTCGACATTCCCAAGCAGGCCACCACCGCCCATCTGCTGCTCACCTCGGGCAAGGATATCCAGTTGACTCTGGAGGGAGTCAAATGGGCCCGGCCCCGCCGCAAGGATGTGAAGGACAGCCGTGACGGTCGGGATCTGGGACCGGTTCCCAAAAAAATGACCGATATTCTCGCCCCCGGGGACGTGATCCTGGTGGAACCCCCCGAAGGCAAGCGGACCCATTACCTGCTGGCCCAGGAACCCAACGCGGAAGCGGCCCTGGTCTGCATGGATCCCCATACCGGGCAGGTGCTGGCCATGGTGGGGGGATATGATTTCAGCCGCAGCGAATTCAACCGGGCCATCCAGAGCCAGCGGCAACCCGGTTCATCTTTCAAGCCGTTCATCTACACCGCGGCCATGGACAAGGGTTTTTCTCCGGTGGACAAGGTGGATGACAGTCCGCTCCCCATCACCTATCGGGATCCGAATACCGGGGAAGCCAAGGTGTGGCAGCCGGAAAACTACGAACGCAAATACTATGGACCCACCACCCTGCGGGTGGCTTTGACCCACTCCCGCAATCTGGTGACCGTGCGGCTGGCCAAGAGCATCGGCGTGCCCTACATCGCCAGCTATCTGAAAAATTTCGGCCTGGATATCCCCGCGGACCGGCAGGATCTTTCTCTCTCCCTGGGATCCATGGGCTTTTCGCCCCTCAAGATGACCGCAGCCTACACGGTCTTTGCCAACGGCGGCAAGCGGGTGGAACCGGTCTACATCGCCCGGGTGCAGGATCGTTATGGACGTACCGTGTTCCGTCACGCCGGCGGGGACTGTCAGTTGTGTCATCAGGAGACGGAGCGGATCATCCCGCAAGCCGGAGAGGCCCCCAATGCCGCCCGGTTCGGCAAACCCACCCTCAATCCCGCCAGCGTCTATCAGGTGGTCAGTCTGATGAAAGGGGTGGTCCGTTACGGCACGGCCCGCAAGGCACTCTCCCTGAACCGGCCCGTGGCCGGCAAGACCGGCACCACCAACGACTATCGGGATGCCTGGTTCATCGGCATCGCCCCCTCCCTGGTGGCCGGGGTCTGGGTGGGCATGGATGATTTCTCCATTCTCGGGGAGACCGGGGGTGTGGCGGCCTTGCCCATCTGGATCG